>DATHNK010000525.1:0-3261 GCA_035486075.1 Bacteroidia bacterium | reverse complement strand
GGGGGATACCTGGCAGGAAAAACGGAAGAAGAGCATTACTACCATGAAATGCACCGGGAATACAGCGAAATAAAAACGGTTCCGGAAGTTGAAAAACAGGAAGTGCGGGATGCGATAGCGTACTACGGACTATCCAAGGAATTGCAGGATAAAGTAGCTGATGAACTGGCTAAGGACGAAAAACAATGGGTGGAATTTATGATGCATAATGAACTGCGGCTGGAAGCGCCTGAAAAAGGCAGAGCCAGAAGCAGCGCTATGAATATTGCATTATCTTATATCGCAGGGGGTACTATCCCGCTGATGGGATATGTTTTTACCGATTCCCCCGGAACAGGATTGCGTGATTCGTGTGTAATTACCATACTTTGCCTGCTTCTTTTCGGGTATTTTAAAAGTAAACTTACAGGGCAAAACCCTTTTACGGGTGCCATAAAAACTACAGGAATAGGAATATTGGCGGCAGCTTCAGCATTTGCCATTGCATATTGGTTTAATCATAGTTAAAACAATTGTAAATGCTGAATGCTAAATGAGATTCACTAACAATTAAAATAGTAGTATAATTGTGAATACGAATACAAAAATGAATTTCAATCCCAATTCACAATTTACAATTCACAAGTAGAATGGACATTACTCCCGAAATAGCAAAACGCCTCGATCTCCTGAACGATAAGTACCAGGCCATGGGCCAGGATATGAAATCGTACCTGGAAGGGCTACAGTACATGGATTACCTGAAATATTGGGATTATGTGCATACGGACACACTTCTGTCACTTCAAAATCCACGCACCAATTTCCCCGATGAGAAGATCTTCATCATATATCATCAGATTACCGAACTCTTTTTCAAATTATGTATTCATGAATATGAACAAATAGCTGAAAAAAAGGATATTACGGTTGATTTCTTAATCCAAAAGGTGAAGCGTATTGTTCATTATTTCGATGGCCTGAATACTACTTACGGCATCATGATAGACGGTATGGAAAAGGACCAGTTCCTGAAATTCAGGATGGCGCTGTTGCCTGCCAGCGGATTCCAATCGGCTCAATACAGGATGATAGAGTTGTATTCCACCGATATGGTAAACTTGGTTCAAAAGGACTATGCGGCCAAAAATCCGGATGTAAAAAACCTTTCTATAAAAGAGATGTTCCAGCACATTTATTGGAAGACCGGAGCTACCGAATTAGCTACGGGAAGAAAGACCCTTACATTAATTCAGTTTGAAGAAAAATATAGCGGGCAGTTTTTAGACCTGTCGGAGAAATGTATTACAGGAAATTTGTATGCTAAATATAGAACTCTTGCCGGTGCAGGGGTTCAAAATCTTGAACCCTTACAAAATTTAATGCGCGATCTCGATTCGAATATAAATGTTAATTGGTGCCTTCAGCATTATAGATCTGCAGTACGTTACCTGCAAGGCGACCCGGATATTATTGCTGCAACAGGTGGCACTAACTGGCAGAAATTCCTGCCTCCGAGGTTCCAACGTATCATCTTCTACCCTGAATTATGGACAGACCAGCAGAAAGCGGATTGGGGAAAAGCCTGGGTGGAGCATGTTGTGGAGAAGAAACCCTAAAATACAATGAGGTTGCAAATAATAATTGAGATTGCTTCGTTTCTCGCAATGACGATTGGGTTTCAAGAGGCATTCAGAGCGGTAATTCGTCACTGCGAGGAACGAAGCAGTCTCTTTCATTCATGTTAGGATGACAAAATTTCCATGGAATAAATCTCTTCGAAAAATTCATCTTTATCCCTTATTTATTCTTGCTTTAGCCTTTACAAGTATTTTTATATTTACTTGTTTTCGCCTTGTTTTGCTATATGTGGAACATGAACAATTAAAGGAGGTTCAACATACATTTTCATGGATCATGCAGGCCTTGTTCATGGGCTTCCGGTTTGATGCACTTATCACGGCTTATTTACTTGTTCCTTTATTTTTATTCTTACTAATTGCTGCCATTGCAAGGTTCTCTTACAAAAAGGTTTTCAAAATTGGAATGGTTTATTGCCTGGTTGTATTCATTCCTGCCTTCTTTATTTGTGCGGCTGATATACCCTTTTATAAGCAATTCGGGGAGCGGTTTTCTTCTACGGTTTTTGAGTGGAAAGAATCCAAATACTTTGTTGGGAAATTAATATTCAGCAATTTTTCTTATTGGGGATATTTACTTTTATTCCTGGGTTTATATGGTTTTTATTTCCTGCTGCTGAGGCGTATTACAAAGAGATTTGTTGGTTTGTCTGATACTGTAGGAGCATCCGTTTCAATATTGACCGGGTCTTCCAAAATTGCCGGAAGGATTCAACTTGTGGAGCTGCGTATCCGTGATATTGGAATATACATTATGATGGCTGCATTGTTCTTGTTATGCATGCGTGGCAGGGTTTCTTTCAAAGCTCCGATACAAGAAGGTACTGCCTTTATATCCGAGTATATGTTCATTAATGAATTGGGATTGAATCCTGTTTACACGTTATATGAAAGCTTAGATGATGAACGTTTCTCCGGTATAAAGTTTATGGATGATTCCACCGCCATACACAACGTGCAAGCCTATTTGAAATGTAAAGAAAGTAAAGATAATTCGCCAATTGCCAGGCAAGTATTATGCACGGGCGAGCCAAAGAGGATGAATGTGGTGGTGGTAATTATGGAAAGCATGTGTACTTTTAAAATGGGAGATTATGGTGGTCCTCACCTTACACCACAACTTGATAGTCTGATACATAATTCGTTATATTTCAGTAATATATACTCTGCCGGAATACATACCTTCAATGGAATTTATTCTACACTTTTTGGCTTCCCGGGTATACTGCACTGGCAGCCCTTGAAGGACCTCAGCCATATTAAATATGCAGGGCTTTCACAGGAACTAAAGGGTCAGGGCTATAACACCATTTACTTTACTACACATGATGACCAGTTTGATAATGTGGGTGGATTTTTACGCTATAATGGATTTGATAGGATAGTCAGCCAGGCTGATTATCCTGCATCGGCAGTGATAAGTGTGTTGGGGGTACCAGATCATTTTATGTTTGATTTTTCACTTCCTGTTCTCGATAGTTTATCCGATAAAGGAAGCCCATTCTTATGTGCTTATATGACAGCCAGCGACCATGGCCCCTGGATAATTCCGACAGATATTCCATTTACTCCTTCGGCCAATAATGAGCAAGACAGAGCTACCCAATATGCTGATTGGGCAATAGGTCGATTTTTAAAAGAA
>DATHNK010000524.1:0-5008 GCA_035486075.1 Bacteroidia bacterium | reverse complement strand
GAGTTTTTAAAGTTCATAAAGTTTTTAAAGTTCGTAAAGTTATAGATTTGCATTGTAAGGTCATTCTACTTTATGAATTTTGAACTTTACAATCTTTACCAATTTCCAATGAAAATATCATTAATTACCATAGGAGACAATGAAGACAAGTACCAGGCAACGGGTTTTGAACTTTATGCCAAACGGCTGCAGCACTATGCTTCCTTTGATACAGTTATAATACCTTCACAAAAGAATAGATCAAATAGCAAAGAGGCCGCGATACAGGCTGAAGCTAAAGAGATTCAAAAGAAAGTAGCCTCAACCGATCTTGTGATTCTTTTGGATGAAAAAGGCAAAGATTACACTTCAGTAGAGTTTGCCAAACAGATTCAAAAATACCTGAATATGCCCGGTAAAAAGATGGTTTTCATTATTGGCGGACCATATGGTTTTGCCCCTGAAATAAAGGAAAGGGCAAATCAAACCATTTCCCTTTCCAAAATGACCTTTAACCATCAAATGGCAAGGCTTTTCTTTTTGGAACAGCTTTACAGGGCTATGACTATTTTGAAAGGAGAACCATACCATCATTAATATTCTATTCTATATCTTTGGGGCGTTATGAAGAAAAGGATTTTAATGGTTTGTTTGGGTAATATTTGTCGTTCGCCTATGGCGAAAGCTATACTTGTTAAAAAGTTATATGAAAAAAATATAACTTGGGTAGAAGTGGATTCCGCAGGGACTTCCGATTATCATGAAGGACATAAGGCTGACTACAGAACTATGGAGAGCGGACTGAAACATGGAATAGATCTATCTTCGCACATAGGAAGGCAATTCAACCGACAGGACTTTGATGCGTTCGACCTGATTTATGCTATGGACAAGGAAAACCTCTCGGATATTCTTAACCAGGCAAGTACTATAGAAGAAGCGAAAAAAGTAAAACTGATATTGAACGAAATAAGCCCGGGAACTGATTTATCGGTTCCGGATCCCTGGTTTGGCGGAGAAAAAGATTTTGAAAAAGTCTTTGCTATGCTAGACGAAGCCTGTGATATTATCGTAGAAAAAATTCAAAGGGACGAAATATAATGGGTAACGAGAAAGGAATATTATACTTGATCCCATCTCTGCTGGGCGATGCTCCTGTAGAGAATTCCCTGCCATCTTATAATATCGAAATCATTCGTTCCATTGATGAATTTATTGTGGAGGATTTAAGAAGTGCCCGTAGATTTTTAATAAAAGCTAAAATAGAAAAGCCCATAGACTCCCTTATATTTCATTTGTATAATGAGCACTCAAAAAATGCAGATGTTGCCTCAGTTATGCATGGCTTGATGAATGGAAAAAATGTTGGATTGATAAGTGAAGCCGGTTGCCCCTCCATTGCCGACCCCGGTGCTGAAATAATACAATTCGCCCACAGAAATAATATTCGTGTTGTTCCTTTAGTAGGCCCTTCTTCCATATTAATGGCCTTAATTTCGTCGGGCTTAAACGGGCAGAATTTTGCATTTAACGGATATCTTCCTAAAAAAGAACCGGACAGAATAAAAGCACTTAAACAAGTGGAAACTCTCGCCTGGCAGAAAAATCAAACCCAGATCTTTATTGAAACACCATACAGGAATGATTCTCTTTTGAAAGATATTTTAAATGCTTGCAGGGAGGAAACTATGTTATGTGTAGCATCTGATATAACCTTGAATTCGGAGTTTATAAAAACCCAATCTATTCGTGATTGGAAAAATTCTAAAAGAGTGTTTAACGACCACCCTGCCGTGTTTTTATTAGGCAAAAATACCCGGTAATACTTACAGAAGGAGGCAATTTTAGCATAAGCAATACTAACATCCATAGAAAGAGGGTGATATATAGTATTGTCAGGTTTTTATTACTATCTTTGCTATACAGGCACTATAGTCGCATGGTCTCGTTATGAAAAAGCTGCTTACTTGTTACTTTATTTCTTTCTTTTCCATTCTTCATCTTTGTGCACAGCAGCGGCAGATTGACTCACTGAGAGTGTTGGTAAGCCTTGATAAGGAAGACTCCTTCAAGGTTCAACATCTGAACAAGCTTTCTAATATTTATTGCGACCAGGGTGAAATGAGAAAGGCGCTGGAGTGTGGAAAGGCTTCATCCATTCTTGCACAAAAAATCAACTATCCTTCGGGGGTTGCAAAGGCTTACTCCAGCATGGCGTTTGCCAATTCGTTACAGGCCGATTATTCGGGCTCCCTGGCATATTATACCAGGGCATTGGAAATAACCCAGCAAATAGGCAACAAATCGGCTTCGGCATCAATTATTTCAAGCATGGGCCTGATCTATGATGCACAAGGCAGACTGCCCGATGCTTTGGCCAATTTTTTAAGAGCCCTTAAACTTGCTGAAGAAGCTGATGATAAGAAATTGATTGCCACTTGTACGGGGAATATAGGCGATGTATATTTATACCAGGAAGACTATACTCAAGCGCTTATTTATTTTCAAAAATCATATAAACTTTATGAAGAGATTGGAAGCAAAAGTGGTGAAACATATGACCTGGAATGTATTGGAAACGTATACTTCAAAAAGCGGGATTATCCAAAGGCCCTTGACTATTATAGCCGGGCTTTGAAAATAAGCACAGAAATAAACGATAAGCGGGCCATTTCCTCTGAATTAGGAAATATAGGCAGAGTTTACGCTGCCGACAGCAATTATAAACAAGCCATGAATTATTTTACTTCCGTGCTTAAGCAGTCGGAAAAGATGGGAAACCAGGCTGAGGTGGCGAAGTACGTTTACAATATTGGCCAGGTATACCTTGACCAAAAAAAATATAAGGATGCTGAAAGATATATAAGCAAATCGGTGAAAATAGCCGACAGTATCAGTAATAAAAGGGTCGAAAACGAGGGGAACGAGAGGTTAAGTGAGCTCTATGCCAATACAGGTCAATGGCAAAAGGCATATGAAAGTTTTAAAAGGTATACACTTTCAAGAGATTCATTGGTGAATGAAGATGAAAGTAAACAAATAGGCAAACTGGAAGCCAAATACGATTATGACAAACAATTAACCCTGCAGCAGGCTGATGCGGAAAAAAATAAAGCGCTTAATGAAGCGGCCAGTAAAAGGCAGGAAATTATTATTATTCTTATAGCAGCCATAGCAATTTCTATTGCATTAATTGCATTACTTATTTTCCGTTTGTGGAGAAATACACGCAAGGAAAAACTGAATGTGGAAAAGGAAAAAATAGCAATGGAGCTGAAGGCACTTCGTGCGCAAATGAACCCTCATTTTATTTTTAACGCTATTAATTCTATACAGCATTTTATTCTTAACAATGATTCCAAGGCAGCACACATGCACTTATCACGGTTTTCGCAGCTGATACGTAAGGTCCTCGAAAATTCAAGATTTGAAAGCATACCACTTGCCGAGGAAATAAAGATGCTGGAGCTTTACCTGGAACTTGAATCGTTAAGGTTCTCTTCTAAATTTAATTACAGGATATCGTTGGAAAGTTCAATAGATGCAGAAAATGTTTTAATTTCACCCCTTATAATTCAGCCTTTTGTGGAAAATGCGATCTGGCACGGGTTGATGCATTTAAAAGAAAGAAAGGGTGAATTATTAATTGGATTTGAACAAATAAATGGCAACCTGAAATGCACTATTAATGATAATGGAATTGGCAGGAAACGTTCCATGGAATTGAAAAAGGGAACAATGCATGAATCTATGGGTTTATCCATTGCTAAAGAAAGGCTGCAAATTGTAAATATGCTGAATAAAGCGAAGACCAGTGTGAACTTGATCGATAAAACAAATAACGATGGCACAGCCTCCGGTACCATTGTTGAACTATTTATGCCAATTATTTTAAATAAACTTATGTATGCTTAACGCGTTGATTGTTGATGATGAGGTATTAGGTGCAAAAACATTGGAGACACTCCTCAAAATGCATTGCCCCAATGTAAATGTAATGGGCATCGTTCATTCTGCAGATGATGCGGAGAAGAGCATTTCGGGCGGCTCGCCGGATGTGGTATTCCTGGATATTGAAATGCCCTTTGCCAATGGGTTTGACCTTCTGCAGCGATTCAAAAATCATCCTTTTGATGTGATATTTACGACCGCATATAACGAATATGCCGTGAAGGCCATAAAACATAATGCCCTTGATTACCTTTTAAAACCCATTGTTCCGGAAGAACTTGTGGCTGCTGTGAAGAAGTGTGAAGAGAGAAAATTTAAAGATCCGGGAGGATATAAGAACCTGGAGAAAATTATATCCACACTATCTCAAAAGGTACATAAATTGCCGGTTCCTTCACCTGAAGGGATAGTGTATCTTGATCCTGATAATATAGTCTATTTGCAGGGAGATATTAATTATACCCACATCCATCTTATACAGGGTAATAAAATTACATCCTCCAAAACACTGAAAGATTTCGAACAACTTCTGTCAGCCAAGCAATTTTACCGCATTCATAAAGCGAATATCATCAACCTGAGTTATGTTAGCAAATATATAAAGGGCGACGGCGGTGAAGTCGTGATGTCTAATGGTTCATCATTGGAGGTTTCCAGGCATAAGAAGGCAGAATTGCTTGCCATATTATCCCAATAATTATCACTTTTATTCTGTCTCATTTTCCTACGCCGCCGAATTAACCTTTTTTATGAGTAATGAGGATCATATTCAAGTAATTTTGTTACTTCTAAAACAAATTTACCATGAAAAATAACCTTCTTCTTTCGTTCGTAATTCTCCAGTTGTCGTTTTTCACATTGTCTGCTCAGTCGGGTTTAAAAACAAAATCAGTTGCAGTGTTTAAAAATGGGAGTGGGTTTTTTATTAAGACTGGAAGCGTAAAACCAAATAATGGCAGCTTACGCATAGATGATACCATTAATGCTTCTTTCGGGACGTTATGGTTTTCTTCAAGTGACAATGCCATTAAATCTGTCACCAGTAAAATGGAAATGGTGGACCATGTTAAACAAGCGC
>DATHNK010000523.1:0-3681 GCA_035486075.1 Bacteroidia bacterium | reverse complement strand
CATGAACAGCTACTTCGTTGGCAGCATTAAGAATGCAGGGCATATTCCCGCCTTTTTTCATGGCATCAAAAGCTAATTGTATAGCAGGGAATGCATTAAAATCAGGTTTTTCAAATGTAAAAGATGGATAAGAAGCAAAATCAAATCGTTTAAAGGAAGAGTGAACACGGTTAGGATAGAACAAAGCATATTGAATAGGCAGTTTCATATCGGGCAATCCCAGCTGCGCTTTGATAGAGCCATCTTCAAACTGAACCAATGAGTGAATGATAGATTGCGGATGAATGACAACTTCGATCTGTTCGGGTTTCAATGCAAAGAGCCATGCCGCTTCAATAATTTCCAGCCCCTTATTCATGAGCGTTGCAGAGTCAATGGTAATTTTAGCGCCCATACTCCAGTTAGGATGTTTCAGCGCGGTTTCTTTCTTAACGGTCTCTAGAAATTTCCTGTCCTTTCCCCTGAAAGGCCCACCGGATGCGGTGAGTATTATCTTCTCGATCTTATTATGAAACTCTCCTGCCAAACACTGAAAAATAGCCGAATGTTCCGAATCAACAGGATAAATATTTACCCCTTTTGCCTTGGCGGCTTCGGTTACCAATGCACCGGCAACAACTAATGTTTCTTTATTGGCAAGGGCAATTTGCTTGCCTGCCTCAATAGCAGCAAGGGTGGAGCGCAACCCGGCAAAACCGACAATAGCAGCTAAAACCATGTGTATGCTCTCCATTTGTACCACCTGGACAAGCGCATCAGCACCTGCAAAGACTTTTATATCATGGTTTAGCAGTGCATCTTTTACATACAGGTACTTGTCTTCACTTCCTATTACAACCGCATTCGGAGAGAACTCTATCGCCTGTTGAATGAGCAGATCGGCATTATTTTCGGCACTAAGCACCTCTACCTGCAGTTTGTCAGGATTGGCTTTTACAATATCCAAAGCCTGACAGCCAATAGAGCCTGTAGAGCCAAGGATTGCGATATTTTTTTTAGAGGGTTGTGACATGGTAGGGTGCAAAGCTAAGACTCTATCGGGAAATGCTCATCATCATACTTTTCAATCTCACTAGCGAGTATATCCAACTCATCACCTTCTTTTGTCCCAGGGCTTTCTGTATGGATGGGCTTAATTTTCATATTATAGGTGACAAATATAGTTTAACAGATGATAATAAGGGAATAGAAGATATTGTAAATTTGGAAAATAATATGAGTATTATGGATGATATAATGGAGGCAATATATTGGTTTCAAATTTTTCTGGCACCATTTATACCCCTTAGCATTGTTGGTATAGTAATATATTTCAATAACACTAACTGTGGCTGGCTATGTACATTACTAATGATAGTTGGGGTCATTTTAGGTGTAATTTTAGCGGAAAGAATAAGGAGAAAATACGGAACAACAACATACATGGGAAGAATAAAGGGTAACTCGGAATTCATTGAAGATAAATCTAAGGATAAAAAAGAATCCAAGTAGTACATTAATCTTATTTTCGCACATATAAATTCGACTAAAAACTTAATAAACATTCACTCCTATGCTTAGCAGATATTCCTTTCCCATTGTTCTTGTTGCTGCGGCAATAGTTTGGATTCTTTATACGCTTATTATAAAGAAAAACAAGAAAATGGCTATGGATATCCTTAAGCCAACGCTTTTCTTTGCGGCTGTTTGGGGTGTTATTTACTACTTTATTTTCAAATAAAATATGGCTTCTCCTATCAATATTCTATTCATTGATTCCGTTCATCCGCTTTTACAAAAAGAACTGGAAGCACGCGGATTTGTTTGCCATTTGCAATACGAATGGAGCCGTGAAAAAATAGGGGAGGAGCTGCATAAGTTTGATGGAGTTGTAATACGCAGCCGTGTTAAATTAGACAAGGAATTAATTGATAAGGGCACTAATTTAAAATTCATTGCAAGGGCTGGTGCAGGAATGGAAAACATCGATGTACCTTATGCCGAAAGCAAGGGTATAAAATGCCTCCCTTCCGCAGAAGGAAATAAGGATGCCGTTGGTGAACATGCGCTTGGAATGTTGCTTTGCCTGTTTAATAATATCTGCAAAGCAGACCGTGAAGTAAGGCAGGGTTTATGGGTTAGGGAAGGCAACAGAGGAGTAGAGTTACAAGGTAAAACGGTCGGAATTATCGGCTATGGAAATATGGGTAGCGCATTTGCACAAAGGCTAAAAGGATTTGATTGTACTGTAATTGCCTATGACAAATATAAAGACAACTTCTCTAATGAATTTGTTACAGAAGCCTCATTAGAGGAGTTTTTTGAAAAAACGGATGTATTGAGTATACATTTGCCACTAACTGCTGAAACCAATGGAATAGTCAATCGTAATTTGCTTGAGAAATTCAAAAAGAATATCTACTTTATTAATACATCACGAGGTAAACAGGTAGTAACGGATGATCTTGTAGCTTGCATGAAAAGTGGCAAAGTATTAGGCGCCTGTATTGACGTAATAGAATATGAAAGCCTGTCTTTTGAAGGGCTTGATAAAAATAATTTGCCTCCTTCATTTCAATACTTAGCAGGAAGCGAGAGAGTTGTTCTTACTCCCCATATTGCCGGCTGGACATTTGAATCAAACGAAAAAATTTCGGCCACACTGGCCAAGAAAATATTGGAATTATTTTAGAATATAATTTACTTCCCTGCCTTATCCTTGCATTGTTTCAGCATATATTCATTGGCCAGCTTACCCCAATGTGGTTTCATTATGTCCTTTGAATCATTGGCAAAAAGAGTTTCCGCTTTTTCATATAGAACCTGAGCCTTATCAACACCTCCACCAAAAGCAGCCGGAGTATAAAATAACGAGTTCGCTTTGAGGTAAAATACCCTCGGATTATTGGGGTTAATGGAAAGAGCTTTATTAAAATACTTGCCCGCAATTTCCCCGTACTTGGCGTGGCGCATCATAGGATTGACAGACAGCCTTGCCTGGGCTATTAAAGCACCCAGCACATTTACTTCATCATTAGTTGAATCCATATAGGCTATTTTAGCATAGTACTTTTCGGCTTCATCCAGCATAGGATCCTTTTTATCGTTATCGGGTTCTGTGAATGAAAGAACAGAAAGCGACCAGGCAGCATAAAAATTAGCTGCCCAGTTGTCGGGCCATTTGGTTGCTATTAACTTAAATTTATTGGTTGCTTGCAGTTTTTGGGAATAAACCCATGTAGTATCAAAAGCAGTGTAGGTTTGTTGCAACACATCTTCTATTTTCTGTGCAGAAACAGTAATAGGTTTCAATGAGATAAATGCAATAGCTGAGAGTAAAATTATTTTTTTACTCGTAAAATTATTTGTCCTTTTAAAGGAACTCGTGAGCACTTCGTGGTTCATTTTGTTTTATTTTATAGTTCTTCTTTTTTGAATGGTGTTACTGAAATAAATACTCCTGCAAAGAAACTACGATATAAGGCAGGAAGAATTGGATATTTATTCAATCCGTTGTCGGAATAATTATATCCGAGCACATTATGGTAGTTGGTTACATTATCCATTCCGACATAGAAAACACCAAATAGTTTTTTAATACGGAACAGGTAGCTTACACTGGCGGCGAGGTCTTGATAGGCCGGTGAGCGGTCGCCCAGGAAAGTTGTATTATCCGGATTGTAATAAGGCCTTCCCGAAGCC
>DATHNK010000522.1:0-6427 GCA_035486075.1 Bacteroidia bacterium | reverse complement strand
GGGAGCATTTCTTAGATCTAATGGGTACTACAAACCTCATTCCCGGCCCCAACAGTACCGAAATGGCCATGCATTGCGGCTATAACCGTGCGGGAGCTTTAGGATTATGGCTGGCTGGTATTTGTTTTATTTTTCCTGCATTTATTATTACCGGAATATTTGCCTGGTTTTATAAGCAATATGGGGCTTTACCGGGTATAATGCCTTTCTTTTATGGAGTGAAGCCTGCAGTAATTGCCATTATTTTAGATGCTGTATTTAAATTCGGAAAGAAAGCCTTAAAAAACTGGCAGCTTGGAATTATTGGAGCCTTTGTTCTCGTGGGAGCCTTATTGAATGTAAACAACATTATTTTACTACTTCTTGCCGGCTTTATAGGAATGGTATGGCTCTCCGGTATCCGGGGAAGTATAAAAACTATTTTCCCGTTTACCTTGCTACAGGTCGGGAATGTGCTTCCATCCTACTCTACCGCAAAATTATTTTTTGTGTTTTTAAAAATCGGTTCTATTTTATTTGGCAGTGGATATGTGTTGTTCGCTTATTTGGATGGAGACCTGGTTCAGCATATTCACTGGTTAACCCGCCAGCAACTAATGGATGCTGTAGCAGCGGGGCAGTTTACTCCGGGGCCTGTATTATCAACTGCCACATTTATAGGGTACCAAATTTCAGGAGTTAAAGGAGCACTTGTTTCAACGGTGGGTATATTTCTGCCTTCCTTCATTTTTGTGTGGATCCTCACTCCATTTATACCCAAACTCCGCAGATCGAAACTAACTTCCGCTTTTTTAGATTCTGTAACTATAGCATCAGTAGCTTTAATGCTTGCCGTTACGTTGCAAATGGGATATACTACGCTTGTAGACTGGAAAACCTGGCTCATTGCTTTAGCGGGGTTTGCCTGCCTTCTTCAATTCAAAAAAATTAATGCCGTGTGGGTTATACTTGGCGGGGCTTTGGCAGGATATGCGATACAGTTATTGTAAGGTGTAAATATGATTTTTTGTATATTGCAAACTTGATTTAGTTAAACCAAACAAATTAAATTTTGAAGAAGATACCCGGACTCATACTCTTATTAATCTCTTACCAACTCGCTTTCGGGCAAGAAAAGGAATTGAAGAAAATGCCGATACTTGAATTCTTAAAGGAAAATTCAACCAAAGGAACTCCTGTTGAGATTTCCGATGTTGAATTCACATTGCCGTCTAAAACTGATACTGCTTATTGGAGTTGGACAAAGGGGTTAAAAAATCGCAAGGAACCTATAATTAAATTCAATAACAGCATTTCATTTAATAATTGCAAGTTTGAAGGACTGCCCTTCGCAAGATTAATTTTTTGCGATACTATTTATGAAAATAATGACTCAACCCCTTGTGGATTAAGCCTAAAATTCGATAATTGCTCCTTCGACAACCTTACTCTTGAAGGAAACTTTAAATGGCTTGAATTCGTTAATTGCAACATCCAAACACAAATATATTTAGGCGGTTACCTTCGAGAGATCACTTTAAAGGATTGTAAATTTTCAAATGTATTTTCCAATAATATTGAATTTGCCTACTGCACAATAGACCATTCAGGCGCTGATTTTAATCCTTTAACTATGCGAACATTAAATTTTCTCCATGATGAAAACATGTCCGCATATTTTAGATATTGTAAATTCAATCCAAGTAAAAAAGGCCACATTATTAATATGGGCAATTGCAGTTATCAAAATCTTTGGATTGAACATAGTGAATTCTTTGAGCCTGTGGAGTTTAATCTTGTTAAAGTTGATAATGATTTCAATTTTGCAAACAACAAAATTGATAACTTGATTGATTTTTCTCATTTTGATTGCCCTGTTAACCAAAGCACCATTGAATGGAAAGATATTGCCCATAAATTATATGTTGACAACTCTAAGAAAGACACTGCGTACACAGCCTGCAACGATTCGGATTTGCTTCAAGATATAGAGTTCAATAATCTTTTAACGTCTTATAATTTCTTCACCAATCTTTATTCTGCCCAAGGTAATAATGAGTCAAAAAATGCAGTTTACATTGAAAAGAAAGAGTTGACGACAAAAAGAGCAAAAGCTATTTTTCACCACACCCATTCGCTATATAACTTTATTAATATGGAGTTCAATAGCTTTCTCGGCTGGTTTTGCGATTATGCCACCAATCCTGTGAAGGCCTTGCTCAATTGCTTTTATGTAATGTTCCTTTTTGCAGCATTCTATTTCATTTTTCCCAGCCTGCCCGATCATTTGACTAAATACAAGTTTATAGGTTATTTCGACAAAGCCATCGAATACTTTACGCATGATAAATCATTGGCAGATATTCATAAAGAAGTTAATCATGAACACGTTATGGAGCTGAACAGATTCAAGGTAAAGCTAAAAGAAACGAAGGGCCTTGTACCTCGAATTATTACCGTTTGCGGACAGGCCTTTTTTAATACGCATCAATTGCTTTTTGAATTATTAAATAAATCCTTGCTGAAACTGGATTTATGCAAAAAAAGTTGGAAAAAAGTATCCGGCCGCCAAAAACTTATTTTAGGTTTTCTTGCCGGAATCTATTTTCTGGGATTTGTAATTAACGGTATAATTATGCGCGCTATTAATTCCGTTACCCTAAGTTTAAATTCATTTGTAACCCTTGGCGCGGCCGGGATTGAAACGAAAGGGATTGCCAGGTATGTTACAGTTGCCGAGGGCAGCGTAGGTTGGTTTTTCCTGACCATTTTCGCAGTTACTTTAATTACTCAATTACTCCAATAAGCCCCTTTATTCAAAACTTATCAGCACGCTATCCCCTTCCTTTAACCCTAATAATTCAGAGATATTGCCTTTATTAATTGCTATTTCCAACAGGCCCGAGCCTGTGAATAACGCTACTAATTCTCCGCCGCTTACATTATTATAAGAATCGGAAATAGTTTCAATGGAGTTTCTTTTTACATCAATCGAAAATTTTCGGCCTTTTCCAACTTGTTCAAACAATGTTTTATCCAGGTTAAAAATACAGTTGCCATATTCATCCACATACACTACCGAGGTCCTGATAGTTGCATCATTATATATGGGTTGCCAGGCGGTAAGCTGGGTATAGTTATTATACTCCTGCCCTATTTCAGCTATGCTGCCGCCTTTGGCAATATGCACAGCGGCTTTTGCCATAATATCTTTGGCAGTAAATGCCAATGATGAGGGATTAGCCGGAATTGTAATTTCAAAAACATCGGTAGGTGGAGCATTAAATACCAGGCTGAACAAGCCATTATCGGGCCCTATAAAGTAATGGCCTTCCGTTTTAATGGCGATAACTCTTGCATTAGGGCTATTTAATGCATCCACAGCCACAATATGAACCGTACCTTCGGGAAACTGCTTATACACATTCCGGATAATAAAAGCTGCCGAACTCACATGAAATGCCCGGATGGAATGTGTAATATCAATAATAGTAGCCTCCGGAATACCCATAATTATAGCGGCCTTTACGCTGGCCACGTAAAAACCTGAATGGCCCATGTCGGTAGTCAAGGTTATTACCGGCATATTAACTCTGGATTAAGTATAAGAAGTTCAAGGAAAAGTTATAATTTAAAACTTGTGGAAATCTTTTCATAAAGCCCAAAATTAATCATTCTATCTCTACTTACATTTGCAATATAACATTTGTCAACCCCAAACCCCTAAAGAGGCTTTGAGTAAAGTATGCCTAATGACTTTGAAGCCCCTTTAGGGGTTTGGGGCAGATGAAACAAAACTAATTGATATGCCAGAAAAGGATATTTTCGTAGAAGACATACCGTTGATAGAACTGTATGGTATAAATGACTCCCGCATGGAAATCATAAAGGAGTATTTTCCCGGATTGAAAATAGTTGCCCGGGGCGATTCTCTGAGAATATCAGGGTCACATGAACGTATAGAATCTTTCAGCAAAAAAATAATGCGTATGCTGGAGCATTACCGTAAGCATCATCACTTGCATGATTCGGATGTGGAACGGATTATGCAAGCCAGCGAAACTCCGGAACCGCAAGTTGAAAAGAATGGAGAGAACCATATTATAGTATATGGCAATAACGGACTGGTGGTAAAAGCACGCACCGTTAACCAGCAAAAAATGGTGGAGGCAAGTTTTAAAAATGACCTGGTGTTTGCCGTAGGCCCTGCCGGAACCGGAAAGACCTATACCGCCGTTGCTCTTGCAGTAAGGGCATTAAAAAATAAAGAAGTTCGTAAAATTATACTCACCCGCCCTGCGGTGGAAGCCGGAGAAAGCCTTGGTTTCCTTCCCGGTGACCTGAAAGAAAAACTGGATCCTTACCTGCAACCATTGTACGATGCGCTTTATGATATGCTACCACCTGAAAAACTGGAAGCATATCTGGAAAACAAAATAATTGAAGTGGCTCCCTTAGCATTCATGCGCGGAAGAACATTGAACCATGCATTTGTAATTTTGGACGAAGGCCAGAACACTACCGAAAACCAAATGAAAATGTTCCTTACCCGTATGGGTGCCAACGCTAAATTTATTGTTACCGGCGATACTACCCAGACAGACCTTCCATTTAAACAGCCATCGGGATTAATACATGCCATACAGATTTTCGAAAATGTACCCGGCATTGATATTATTTTCCTGGATGCATCAGATGTTGTGAGGCATAAACTGGTAAGGAAGATACTCAGTATTTACGCCGATCCACCAAAGAAGAAGAAGGCAGTGGAGAAATAGCAGCTTTTTTCAATGCCCGTGAGATTGTCATCCTGAGCACAGCGAAGGATCTGTTTAGGCTCAGATTCTTCACTCCGTTCAGAATGACAAAGTCATGACCGCCGGTCGGGCTCCGACTATGCCTTCACCGCCGTCCTTTCCTTCAAATAACTGATCACACTCTTTTCAATTTCCGCTTCCAGGTTGGCTCCGCCGGGTGCAGGTACAAACTTGGTTCCGGTAATTTTATCGAATAGCTCTATGTAGCGGTTGGAAACAGCATTTATAATTTCATCGTCCATATCAGGAACGGATTGGCCTGCTAATCCCTGGAAGTTATGCGCAATAAGCCATTCGCGTAAAAACTCTTTCGATAATTGGCGTTGCGGTTGCTTAGTCTTTTGGCGTTCTTCATAACCTTCAGAGTAGAAATAGCGGGAAGAATCAGGAGTATGTACTTCGTCAATCAAATATATCTTACCATTATTCAGGCCGAATTCATATTTGGTATCTACTAAGATCAAGCCTTGCTTGGCAGCCATTTCCGTACCCCTTTTAAACAACAGGCGGGTATAGTTTTCGAGTTGTTCGTAATGCTCTTTAGAAACCAAGCCATGTTTAATAATATCTTCTTTTGAAATATCTTCATCATGTGCTACATCTTCTTTGGTAGTAGGTGTAACAATGGGCTCGCGGAACTTGTCGTTTTCATGCAGGCCTTCCGGTAAACGTACACCGCAAATTTCTCTTTTACCGGCTTTGTATTCCCTCCAGGCATGGCCTGAAAGATAGCCCCGGATAACCATTTCCACTTTAAAAGGCTGGCATAGTTTACCGGCGCTTACCATAGGGTGCGGCACATCCGTTATCCAGTTGGGAACAATATCAGCTGTAGCTTTCATAAAGTGCGCTGCAATTTGGTTCAGCACTTGCCCTTTATAGGGGATGCCTTTAGGAAGAACCACATCGAAAGCTGATACACGGTCGCTAACGACAATTACCATGAGTTCATCATTAATATTATATACATCGCGGACTTTGCCTTTGTAAAAACTTTTTTGTCCGGGAAAGTTGAAGTGGGTTGCGGTTATGGTTTGCATAAGGTATTTTAATTAGTAATTAGCAATTAGTAATTAGGGGAGTGCAAATATATATGAAAGGGTAGTGGGAGGTTGGGCTTGTGAAATGAATGTTAATAAAAACATTTTATGTGTTTACTTAACAGCATGACTTTGTCATTCTGAACGGAGTGAAGAATCTCAGCAATATAGAGATCCTTCGCTATGCTCAGGATGACAAAGTCACATAGATGGAGATTGGGTTTTTATATATAGTAACTCACACCACCTCATCCGTAACATACCCAATGGAAGCTACCGAAACACTTTTAACCTGTACTGCGTTAAGCGCATGGATACAGGCTTCCATAGTGGCTCCTGTAGTAATAATATCATCGACTATCAAAACGTTTTTGCCTTGCAATAGTTCTTTGTTTTCCGCTTCAAATACATCCTTCACATTTTCCCATCTTGAAAAGCGTGATTTGTTGGTCTGGGTTTCGGTATCCTTAATTCTTTTAAGTCCGTTTGCAAGAACCGGAACCTTCATAACTTGAGATAAGCCTTCCGCGAAGCAGGCACTTTGGTTATAGCCCCTGCGTTTTAGTTTCTTTGGATGCAACGGAACAGGAA
>DATHNK010000521.1:0-2858 GCA_035486075.1 Bacteroidia bacterium | reverse complement strand
TTGGTTTCATACCCTCCCGTAAATTGTACTTCAGCTGTTTGGGTTTGTCCTGAAACAGTCTGGAAGAAAGGAAATGCGAGCAACAACAAGGGCAGCAGGGAATGGTTGATGATTTTCATAAAGATGGTGATTGAATGATACGCATCAAAAATAGCAAGTTCCATTCTAAAACCAGTTATGGATCACTCCGGAAATGTTATAAAATTCGGTTGCCGGGCTTGTCTCCTATTCTGAATTATTACATAAATAAAGCCTTATACTGCATTATCCGTATTTTGAAGTGGGCTTTTTGCAGTTCAATCCATTGCTTACGAATAACAGGGAGTATTTCTTTTCTAAGTCCATTGGGGTGATGAAGAACATCATTATAGGTTTTTTTTGTTTCTATTTCTCCCACTTCGCAGGATGACAGAACTTCTTTAATATCGTGGCTTTGGAGGAAAGAAGTTGCTTTGATAAAACCCTTGTGAAGTTTTCTATAACCATTTGATCCTCCTTGTTTTTCAGTATTTCCTTCCCGGGGTAACAACCTTAGAAGTTCGTTGCGGAATTGCTTGCTTTGAAAGCTATAGTTATAGAAAATTACTTTCAGGTTATTATCCTGAATCTCGTGAGCCGCAAATCTATAGCCTTCAAATCTAGTATTGTTAATAAGAATCAATTCTTTTAATTGTTTGGCTGATTTATTAACAATTGCTTTCATTTCCTTTAACGCTAACTTACCTAAGTTAGATTACTTTAAAGTGAAAAAGCAAAATATTCGCTAAAAGCTTACATTTTACGGTTGAACCCGCTATTCATATAGTTAACATGGCAACTTCAGTTCCTTAGTAGTTTTACTATCTTTGAAATTTAACCGGACACCTATATGACACAACAATTGTTAAACCAGGAATTTGAGGGCATCATCGGGCAGTTGAAGTCCTACCTGGTGAGAATAACAGCCAGTGTAGCCGATGCGGAGGATATTGCCCAGGAAACGTATATAAAGGCAGCAGAAAAAATAAATACTTTTCGTGGAGAATCTTCTCTTAAAACATGGGTCTTTACTATAGCATCTAATTTAGCCAAAGATAATTTGCGTGCAAAAAAGCGTTGGCCGGAAAACGTTACGGATATTTCAAGGGCAGCAGCGTTGTCGCACAGGCAATTCTTTCAGGAGGCTATGAACATCCGCACCACTTCGCCCAACGGGCAATTTGAGGCCAAAGAACATATTGCATTTTGTTTTACCTGCATTTCCAAGTCATTGCCGTTGGAGCAGCAACTTTGTATATTTCTGAAAGAGGTATATGAATTTAAAGTGAATGAAATTGCAACCATTCTGGATACTACCGAGGCTATGGTGAAATATTACCTTCATTCCGGCAGGGCTAAGATGATTGATATATATGACGGTCGATGCGCCCTGATAAATAAGGCTGGTGTTTGCCACCAGTGTTCTGAACTGAATGGTATTTATAACCCGAAACAAAATACGCAGGAAGAACTGATGAAAATTGAAATGGTAAAAGAAGCCGCTAAGGGAGATAAGGAGCATTTGTTGGATTTGCGTTTGCATATTCTGAAGGAAATAGACCCTTTAACTTCTAAAGCATCGGAATTGCAACTGCATCATTTGGAGCATAATAGGCAAGTCATGGAAAAATACCTGGAAAAAAGTACCGATTAATCCTATCGTTTTGGTCCGCTCATTCGTCAATAGATTTGTAAGCAAGCAAAAAATGAAGAAAATAATCACTTTTTTAACAGCATTAATCCTTATGGCAACAAGTGTATCAGCCCAATTAGAAAAGGCTTCTACCGAAAAAACGGTATTTCACCGTACAACTACTGTCAGTATCGAAATCAAAGCCGACTCTTCTATTGCATGGGCCTTATTAACTAAAGCATCCGATTATCCTCGGTGGAATACAACAGTAACTTCTATTGAAGGCAATATAGCACCGGGCGAAACCATAAAATTGAAATCAACACTTGATGCCAAGCGCACGTTCAAACTGAAAATAAAAGAATTTGTACCAGACAGGAAATTAGTATGGGGCGATGGACAAGGTAACCGCGTTTATACTATTACTCCCAATGGCAATGGAATTCTTACCTTTACTATGACGGAGAAGATCGGAGGAGTTATGTTTCCCATGTATGCCAAAATGATTCCTTCGTTCGACCAGTCTTTTGAGCAGTTTGCAAGCGATTTGAAAAAAGAAGCTGAAAAAATAATGAACACTAAATAATTAATAAATCCTAATACAACCTCTATGAAAATTGTAAGAGTAACCTACACGGCAAAAGCAGAATATGCAGAGCAAAACCAAGCTAACATCCGGAATGTGATGGACGAGTTGAAGAAAATAAATAACCCGGGTATTAACTATAACTGCTGCCTTAGTCCCGATGGAATATCGTTTACCCACCTCGCCTTTTTCAGTTCGGAAGAAGCGGAGAAAGTGCTATTAACCTTGCCTGTATTTATTTATTTCCAGCAACAACTTAAAGCCAATGGGCTGGATGCTCCGCCAAAGCAAGAGATACTTACTTTGGTAGGAACATCAACTGAAATATTTAACAAATAATTTAACAGATATGAAATTTGAGATTGGAACCAAAGAAAAGCCATTGGTGTTGAAAACACCGCCTCTGTCCTCGGAATTTACCATGCATGCGGATATAAAAGATGGTAAAGAAATATTAGTCTGCACCGTTGGTAAAACCATTTTGCACTATGATTACCGCTGCCTTGCAGACCTTCACACTATGCTTAAAAAGCATGGCGACTGGATGGAACTGGGCAGTGCTGATGAACAGAAACCTGCCAAAGAAGGAACTGTGGAAGCCTGGGGACGTTCGGAAAAGAA
>DATHNK010000520.1:0-7444 GCA_035486075.1 Bacteroidia bacterium | reverse complement strand
TTTAGCAACTGTAATAGGTGTGGGGGTTTTTAGTGTTATGGTTTGCGCATTTTGAGCCAGCGACTGATTTGCAAAAAACTTCACTCCTAAATAGGTGCCTGAACTAATGCCCATTAAAACAAGTAAATTTGTGTCAAACTCTGTTAAATACAAGTCACCTACTGCTCTGCATAGGTAAATGCCTCCCATAATTACAGTAAATAAAATATTCTGTAAGCGATGGATACCCGGTATTCCTCCGTCCGATAAAATATCCTTAAAAAAGTTTTCCGAACAACACCTGTCGAGAGGGGCATTCTGGCTTTTTGAAGTCGTGTCTGTACTGTCAAGCAATGAACCCCCGAGGGTAGTTGAACTGCTTATTCCTAGCAATATAAGTGTGCCGGTTGTTATATTCGGCATTTCACCGGTAATAACATATATATACGTGAATGAAAAAGCTACAATAATTGTCCAAAAGGCCATCTGGGTACGACTTAAACTAAAGGGGGGCCTTGCATTTTTTTTCTTCTTCATCAGATCATCAGAACACTGGCATTCGCAGGTTTCACGAAGAATATTTGTTTTCCATGCGGCGAAAAAAATAGAAATACAAATTGCTATAAATATTCCCCAGAGTAGCATTTTTAAACATGGGCTATAAATGCGAAACCTGAATGTGGGGGCTGAAGAAGAAGTATTTCTACCATCTTTTGTACCTATTTTCAAAACTGGGGTTATAACTCCGTGATGATCTTGTTTAATCGATTCATTATATTCATCGGTCCAAAAGTTTTTATCCTGCTCGGTGGCATCGAGGTTTTCATTCAATGTAAAATTTATTATGCTGTCGTTTACAACATCGCCCTTAATTGTTGTTAGTTTATAATTATCAAGGTACAGCACTATTGGGTTAGTAGCAGTGTCCGACTTTCTAATAATGGCTTGGAAGTTGTTTCCATGTATTTCCAGCCTGTCGCCGAAATGTGCAATTCCCTTTCTTGATTTAGGATATACATCTATTTGTGTAATTTTAAGCGGGTCAGCAGTTTTTTCGCATGCACTTTTTAAATCATTGTAAATTTTAACTAGTTGGCCGGGAGTAACGCTATCAATAGGAGTATGCTTAAAGATTGGTTTTAGGCTTTCAGTATCAGGTGGAAATTCATTAAGCATTAAAGTATCTCTGTTAGCCCAAATTTTAATTTTGCAGCACATGGTTGTTACTGCCATATGAACCTCTACCGTATTATTCCCATTTTTCCCTACTGCATAACATTTTGAATAGGGGGTATCTTGTCCATTTGTTAAATGATAACAGAAAAATAATATAATAACCAGCACTTTTTTCATCACTTATAATTTTTATTCATGCCTGTTTTTTCCGGTTTCCGGCATTTCCGTTTTTATTAATTTAAGATACTTATATCTTTAATAATCTATATATATTAATAATCTATAAATCAGAACATAAGACGTTGCCAATGATTATCACGGTTCTAAAAACCTTTCCCTAATAAGTTAAACGGATTTGCCTCCTCCGGTCCCAGCTTCTGAATACAAACGTAAAAATATTTTTCATTCGGTGAACATATCAGATAAAATATTTTTTTATAAGGGTAATATTTTTTTATCATTTTGAAAGGTTGATAATACCTTTTTCATAATAATAAGAGGGTATTCAAGTCAACTTAAACGTTTACGGATTTCATCCTCTTAGTTATACTTTCTTTACAAAAATTTAACATTGCAACTGAAGAATCATATAAATTGGGCATGCTTCCCTTAGACTTCAATGGATAAAAAGACCTCTACCGGAGTTGCCTTTCATTTTCATCAAAAGAAACTCCATACTAAACCTTACTTTATTATAAAAGATAAAGTTTGTTTGCCAGTCGGGCTCCGGACCTTTTATTTTACACTTCTTTTTATGTCATACTGCAAAAGTAAAACATGGGTTAGTGAGTTCCTAAAAAGTCATTGACCGGTGCTTCAAAAGTTTGTTTGACACAATGCGCATGTTATACACGGTGTCAAATAAAATATGTTATTAAGTAGCAGACAATCAGCACTAATATTTTTGTTTGACACATCCCGGCAACCCGGAAAAGTGTATAATGGTGTAAAATAAAACATCCGGAAAAGTAAAAAGTTCATAAAGTTTAAAGTCCGGTACTTTTCCCTTTATGAACTTTTTCCAACGGAATTAATTCAGAATAAAATTTTCGCTGCGTTTACTCTGCTAACAAAATAACCTTGTTATTGCTTACTTCCAAAATACCGCCTTTAATATCAAACAGGTGTTCTTTTTTTTCTGCATCACGCACCTTCACCTGTCCGGCTTTTAGTGCAGCAATCATAGGAGCATGTTTACTCAAAATGCCTGTGCGGCCTGCTTGTCCGGGTACGTCAACATACTCAGCTTCTCCGCTGAATAGTTTTTTGTCGGGTGTCAATATCTCAAGATTCATAGTAGTCAGTTATCAGTAGTCAGTGGTCAGTCGCTTATATCTTATAACTTATCTCTCTTTACTTCGCTTCAGCGAGCAGTTTCTTTCCTTTTTCTATCGCTTCTTCAATATTACCTACCAGGTTGAAGGCTGCTTCGGGATATTCATCCACAGCGCCATCCAAAATCATATTGAATCCTTTGATGGTTTCTTCTATAGGAACAATAGCGCCTTTTAACCCGGTGAACTGTTCAGCTACGTGGAACGGTTGAGATAAGAAACGTTGTACACGGCGTGCACGGCTAACAACCAGCTTATCTTCTTCTGAAAGTTCATCCATACCCAAAATAGCAATAATATCTTGTAATTCTTTATATCTCTGTAAGGTTGATTTTACTCTTTGAGCAGTGTTGTAGTGAGCATCGCCTAATACAGCGGCAGAAAGGATACGGGAGGTAGAATCCAACGGATCAACCGCAGGGTAAATACCTAACTCAGCAATCTTACGGTTCAATACAGTGGTAGCATCCAAGTGAGCAAATGTGGTAGCAGGAGCAGGATCGGTTAAGTCATCAGCAGGTACATATACCGCTTGTACCGATGTGATAGAACCGCGTTTGGTAGAAGTGATACGCTCTTGCATCAATCCCATTTCAGTAGCCAGGGTTGGTTGGTAACCCACGGCTGATGGCATACGTCCCAGCAATGCAGATACTTCAGAACCGGCTTGTGTAAAACGGAAAATATTATCAATAAAGAAAAGGATATCCTTTCCACCTGATTCTTCATCGCCATCACGGAAATACTCCGCAACTGTCAACCCCGAAAGGGCAACACGGGCACGGGCTCCGGGAGGTTCGTTCATCTGTCCGAACACCAGGGTAGCCTGAGATTTAGCCATTTCATTCATATCTACTTTAGAAAGATCCCATCCGCCTTTTTCCATAGAGTGCTTAAATTCATCTCCATAACGGATAACCCCAGACTCGATCATTTCACGCAGAAGGTCATTCCCTTCACGGGTACGTTCTCCCACACCGGCAAATACAGAAAGGCCGGCATAACTTTTTGCAATATTGTTGATAAGTTCCATGATAAGAACTGTTTTTCCAACACCCGCACCGCCAAACAGCCCGATTTTGCCGCCCTTTGCATAAGGCTCAAGGAGGTCAATAACTTTGATACCGGTATACAATACCTCTGTGGATGTCGATAGGTCTTTAAACTTAGGTGGTTCACGGTGAATAGGGTAACCGCCTTCATTGCTAACTACACCGATACCATCAATAGCTTCACCTACCACATTGAATAGTCTTCCTTTAATTTTTTCGCCTACAGGCATCTTGATCTGGCTGCCTAAAGCGGTCACTTCTACCCCTCTTCTCAAACCATCGGTAGAATCCATAGCAATGGTGCGTACAGTGTCTTGTCCTGTATGTTGTTCGCATTCCAGAATTACCTTTTGTCCATCGGGCCTGGTAACTTCCAAAGCATCGAGAATATTAGGAAGGGCTACGCCTTCAAATCTTACGTCGATAACGGGGCCGATAATCTGAACGATTTTGCCCTTATTTCCTATTGTTGACATGAATATTTTTTTAAAAAGTGCTGCGAATATAGGACATTTTGAATTACGAATATCGAATATTAAATATCGAATGTTGAAGTATATGGCAAATAGGTGAAATTGAACTTCAAAATTCAATACTTCTTGTTCAATATTCGAGATTATTTAGCTTTGCGGAATGAACGTTTATAATTCCATTGATGAATTTGCAGCCTCCGGCAAAACAGGTAATGTGGTTACTACCGGCACCTTTGATGGTGTTCATATGGGCCATCATGCTATTTTAGACAGAGTTCGTACCCTTGCAAGAGAAAAAAATAAAGAAAGTGTATTACTTACCTTCCATCCACATCCCCGGCAAGTGCTCTTTCCGGATACTGCAAAAATGTTCTTTTTAACAACTCTTCAAGAGCGCATAGAGCTATTGGAAAAAGCAGGTATTCAAAATCTTATCATACATCCCTTTACTAAAGAACTATCCATGGTTTCAGCCCTTAATTATGTAAAGGATATACTGGTAGGCAAATTAAAGACAGAAACACTTGTAATTGGCTATGACCACCGTTTCGGTCATGACCGTAAAGGATCCATAAAGGAATTGGAAGAATGGGGGCCTGTTTATGGTTTTAATGTTGAAGAAGTGGCTCCAATTAGTAGTCAGTGGTCAGTGGTCAGTGGTCAGTCAATACCGGAGCAAACCGTTGTAAGTTCATCTAAAATCCGCAAAGCCTTGCAGGGTGATGACCTTCAAACAGCCAATAAATACCTGGGATATCATTTCTTTATTCACGCTAAAGTTATTCATGGTATGAAATTAGGAAGCACCAAACTGGGTTATCCTACAGCTAACCTTGAAATAGATTTTGCAGACAAAATTCTTCCGACAGATGGCATTTATGCGGTCTACGTAACCATAGGAGGAGTAAGGAATAAGGAGCAAGCCCGCCCGGATGAATCGTTCGGACGGGGGATAAGTGATGCCTTACCACTTACTCCTTACCCCTTATCCCTATTAAAAGGCATGATGAGTATTGGCAGCAACCCTACTATAGAGAATAAGGGAAGAAGTATGGAAGTTCATATTTTCCATTTTCATAAAGATATTTATGGGGAAACTATAAAAGTAGCTTTCGTTAAAAAAATAAGGAATGAAGAAAAATTCAATTCAATGGAAGAATTAAAAAAGAAATTGGACGAGGATAGGGAGGTTTGTTTGGGGGTATTGTGAAAACGTTAGAGGTTCGTCATGCTGAACTTGTTTCAGCATCCCAATAATACGGCAGTAAAAGAACGGCATATTTTCCTTTATCTTTGTGTAAATGAATACCAAAATAGTTACTTTCCTTTTCTCTTTCATTTCTATTTCCTATTCGAGTTTTGGACAAAAACACAGAACCGATTTGGAAAAAATGAACCTTAGGGGAAAAGTGAAAAGTATTCATGATACTGTCCAATTTCCTTTGGAGGATAGTGTTGAAAAAGTTATCGATATTCATGGTAGCGATATTGATGATGAATTATATAACTTTAATGAAACTGGAAACATAACTGTACATATTATTAAATCAAAACATCTATCAATTACAGACCTGTATTTATACAACAAAGCTGGAAATCTTATCTCGAAATTGGAATATCGATGTAGGGATTCTTCAAAAAGGGCTGATAGGTACGGTGAAACACAACCAAATCTCAAGGATACTGTTAAAACATTCTATACTTATAATGAAAAAGGCAAAATATCAGAGGCTTTAGAATATAAAAACTCAAAAAAATTAATAAGAATTAAAGATACTTCGAGAACAATTTATACCTATGATGGGAAGGGGAACCTTTTATCAGAATTGGTTTATGGAAATAAATACAAACCAATTGATTCTACTATTTATAAGTATAATAGAAAAGGACAATTAGTTTATAAGCTACATCCTTATTTCATGGCTGGATTTGTATCAAAATGGAGGTATGAATATGACTCAATAGCCAGAACGATTTGTGAAAAAGCCTATAATGAAAAAGATACATTTTTAGGAAAAACGACTTCAACTTGTGATAGCCTTGGAAACATAATAGAATCTGAGGAATTAGACTGGCAGGGAAATTATAAGAAATGGAATTATGAATATGATGCAAGAGACAGCGTTCTGAAAATGTGCATGTATTCTAAGAATAAATTATTACTCGCTAACCTTTACCAATATGATACGTTTGGAAATGAGATCGAATTCACCCAAATTTCAGACCTTGCGACCGAAATTCATAAATCTCAATATTTATTTGATATACATAACAACTGGATAGAAAGGAAGAACTATTATTCGGATTTTGAACCGCATGGTTCAATTCCAAATCAAAATCGTTTGATTGAATACCGAAAGATTGAATACTATAAATAAATTGTCCTCTATTTTAGCTGTCGGATTAAACAAAATTTGGGCTTGCACAAAAATGCAGAGAATATTTACAATTCTTCAACACCCTCCCCACTAACCGCCCTTAACACCTCCTCCTGCGACCTCACCAACAACCCACCCATAAACTCATAAAACAAATCAGGTTCACCGCCATAGTCGGCAACATCGCTTAAATACTGGTAATATGGCCTCTTCTCTTCCAGCTTGATTATTACAGGCGGATAGCCGAAAGCAATTATTATTAAATTCATAAATATCCGGGCTGTTCTGCCATTACCGTCATAAAAAGGATGGATACGTATATATTTCAAATGAAATTCAAAAGCCAAAATTACCGGATGAAGGGCATTTTTATCTTTCCTTTTTATTTTTTCATTTTCCGTATTGAGCCAATTAACAAGTTCATGCATCTTATCCGGCACCTCTAAATAAGGAGTAAAATGAATGCGCTCTTTCTTGTAGTTATAGAGGTAATTATTATGTGGCTTCCATATTCCGATAGCTTGTTTTTTTTCAGGGTCATCCTCATACATAATACTTTTATGTGTTAGCTTAATCCTTGCCTCGGAAAGATTCAGTTCTCCTTTCCCTATCTTTAAAATACTAGTAATAACCTCATCGTGGCCCCGCATTTCAATAATATCCTTCAACGGCTTGCCTTCTACCGTAATGTTATTAATCATCACCGTTCGGGTTTCCGCTTTAGTAAGGGAGTTACCCTCCATGACGTTGGAGTTATAGTTCCAATCGAGCCTGAACTTATAATTAATACGCTTCAAGACCTCATTATCCAACTTCCCATGGGCTTGGATTTGAGCTTGCAACTCGTCAATGCGTTTTATAAGGTCCTTAAGAGACATGGTAATTTACTTAATGACAAAAGTAAACAAATATGTACTGTACTATTAAAGTTAAACATACAATGATAATGTACATAAATATGATTACCTCCCATAAAATCTGCGGAAATCCGTTCAATCCGCGTCATCCGTGTTCTATGTTCTACCTGATCAATTGAACAAAGCCTTCTTTCT
>DATHNK010000519.1:0-7733 GCA_035486075.1 Bacteroidia bacterium | reverse complement strand
AGCAACGGTCTTTAGAATGCTGGACTATTATTTCCAATCCGGGGTAGGCCCTTAATAACTCACTACATTGCAAGGGGGTAAAGGGAACACGCCTTTCAACAGGGGTCTTTTCTTCCTTCAGGATACCTATTTTAATCTTCTGCATAATCTTATCTGAATGAGCGGCAAAGATAGCTATTAGGGATTATAGGTTAGCTCTAAGCTATTTGATAAAATTATCTTATCTTTGAACTCACTAAATATTTTATAAACTTAAATTTTACAGCCATGCAATTTGAACTGACAGGAACATTAAAACTAAAGAAGGACGAACAAAAAGTGTCCGATACATTTAAGAAGAGAGAGTTTGTCGTAACCGATAATTCTTCCAACTACCCGCAACATATTCTGTTCCAGTTAAAGCAGGACAAATGCCGCCTGCTCGATAATTACAACCCGGGAGATGAAGTGAAAGTAAGTTTTTTCATCAGCGGCCGCGAATGGCAGAAGGATGGTGTGGTTAAGTATTTCACATCGCTGGATGCATGGAGAATTGATGGCGTTGATAAAGGCAGTTCATCAGCGGGCAGCCAGGAATCCTCATATGCTACTGAAGCTGCTTTGCCGGCAACAGAAGAACAGGATGACCTTCCTTTCTAAATGCTGAAGTGTGAATTGTAAATTGTTAATGAATTTCATTTACCATTAATCATTTACAATTTACCATTGAAGATGCATACCATTTTACTTGTTGAGGACGAAAAGAACCTGCTGTCCACCATTAAGCTCAATCTCGAGTTGGACGGTTATGAGGTTATTGCATACATGACTGCTGAAGATGCCTGGCAACGTTTTAAGGGAATGCAGTTCAATCTTATTATTCTGGATGTTACGTTGCCCGGCATGAATGGGTATCAGCTCTGCGAAAATATTCGCAAAGTTGATAAGAAGACCCCTATACTCTTCCTTACTTCGAGAAGTTCACCGGAAGACAGGATATCAGGACTGAAACTAGGTGCTGATGATTACCTCGGCAAGCCATTTCACCTGGAAGAACTATTACTCAGGGTAAAGTCCTTATTGAAACGGTCGCAATCTGACGGAGAAACCAACGGGCAGGATTTATACAAGTTTGGCAAATGCAGCATAAATTTTAAAACCTACGAGGTTTATACCAAGGCTGGTGAGAAGAAAGAACTAAGCAAACGTGAAATAGACCTGCTTAAAATTTTGATTGAACGGAAAAATGAAGTTATTCCAAGGGAATTAATTTTGAAAGAAGTCTGGGGCTACGAAAGCATTCCTTCTACCCGCACGATAGACAATCATATAGTTGTATTCCGTAAATATTTTGAAGATGACCCTAAGAACCCGCTTCACTTCCATTCTATAAGAGGCGTAGGGTATAAGTTTACAGAATAGCTGTCAGTTAAACCTCTTCTCACTACTGCTTCAGAATATGGATCTCGGTCCGCCTGTTAAGTTTCCGGCCTTCCTGAGTGTCATTGGTAGCTATAGGGTCAATTGAACCATATCCTTTAGCTTCTATTTTTCGGGCATGCACTCCATGCCGCAACAGGTAATCACGAATTGCATCCGCCCTTTCCTGCGACAGGCGTTGGTTGGCTTCTTCCGTGCCAACATTATCCGTATATCCCGCAATTTCAATAACCATGGTTTTCTGGGCTTTCATAAAAGAAGTAAGTTGGTTCAATGCCTTAAAAGATTCAGTGGTAAGGATTGCTTTATTGAAATCGAAAAATACATTGTTGAGGGTATATTTTTCAGGCAGCTTTACCCGAACAGTGTAATTAAAGGTTAGCAGCTGGTCCTCGCCTTTAGGGATGGTGAGGGTATTATCATAAGCAGCTTCCGAGGTGAATTGAGTGTATTTTACATCATAGTCCGCATCTTTAGGGATAAGCAAATGAAATTTACCCAGGCTGTCGGTTATACCTGAATATTCCTTGTGATTTATTTTAGAGTTAAACGAAATTTTTTCACCTGACATAGGTCTTTTCAGGTAGTCTATTACTGAAACATTTAATAGTGCATTGGTATCATCGGGCTGCAAATCCTGTGCTATACCCAAAGGGGAAAAAATTACCAAAGCAGGGAATAAAAGCCACAGTTTCATGGCGAAAAAAATTACGTGATCTTGCGTGCAATCATTAATCCGTCGCGTATGGGTACTAATACATTTTCTACTCGCGGGTCACTGTTAACCATTTCGTTGTAGGCCATTAAGGAGAGGGTTTCCTCATCGGCTTTGCTCTTAGGTTCTGTTACCTTTCCGCTCCATAACACATTATCGGCAACAATAAATCCTCCCGGCCTCACCTTATGAATGGCTAGTTCGTAGTACTTACTATAGTTTTCCTTATCGGCATCTATAAATACCAGGTCAAAGGTGTAGTTGAGCGTAGGAATAATATCCAAAGCATTTCCGGTATAGGTCATGATCTTATTTTCCATTCCCGCTTCCTTTATGTAGCGCGAAACCATTGGAAGCAACTCCTCATTTATATCAATAGTATGAATCATTCCTCCCTCCTTAAGGCCTTCAGCCAGACAAATTGCCGAGTAGCCTGTGAAAGTGCCTACCTCCAGAACTTGTGAAGGATTGACCATGCAGCTTATCATTTTCAGAAAACGGCCTTGCAAATGGCCTGACAGCATGCGAGGCATCATTACCTTGGCATAAGTCTCCCTATCAAGTTTTTTCAATATTGCAGACTCTTCCCGGGTATGAGAAGCAACGTATTTTTCAATGTTTTCAGGTAAAAAATCCATAAGTATTCTATTATTTTCTAAAGTTAAACCATTTAAGATTAAAACGTTGTTACATCAATGTTATTTTATATAAAAGTGTAAATATTTATGCTTTAGGTCAAATTAAGAGGGTTATTATTAATTCTCTTAGTTTTGCGCTGAATAATAAGATGATTAGAAGCCTTCTCAGCTACACCAAAAACTTCACTATTTCCCTTCTTTTTACAAAGGAGAGAAGTATTGTAATGAAGGATATAAAGCGGTTTACCCTTGGGCAAAAGGTTATTAACAACCAGACGATAAACCCATGGTCGGCCAAGGTTTACAATGAACAGGAAAGAGGAGACGCGCTGACCAAAGCTGTTAACTGGCTGCTGTATTCACAAGCCTCAATGGGTGATGATGGCTTTGGTTCTTATCATATCATTAATAAATGGACAACCTCGTATGTGGAAACATCAGGCTATATAATCCCTACCCTTATTTATTATGCCAAAAAGGAAAAGGATGATACTATTGTAAAAAGGATGATAGCTTCCGGCGATTGGTTAATATCCATTCAAAAGCCGAGTGGTGGATGGCAGGGGGAATATATTGCGGATAATAGGCCTGAAGTGGTTTTCAACACAGGGCAAGTAATTCGTGGATTATTGGAAGTCTATAAGGAAACGAATGATAAGAAATATCTGGATTCTGCTGCTAAAGCCTGCGACTGGTTGTGTTCCATACAGGAAGGTGAGGGATATTGGCAAAAGTTTGCATTCAGAGGGGTGCCAAGGGTGTATGATAGCTATGTGGATGCTCCTATGCTGCAAACCTGGTTGCTTACAAAGAATGAATTATACAAAGAAAAGGCCCTGAAAAACTTATACTGGATAATTGATAACAAGCAGTTAGGAAATGGTTGGTTTGAAGATTGCGACAATACCATCAAAAGGAATGATAAACCTATACTGCATACCATTGCTTATACTATTGATGGTTTATTGGAATCCGGATTGATATTGAATGACCAAAAAATAATTGATGCCGCTATTAAGAGCGCTAATAAATTATTTGAACTATTCAATAAACGCAAGTTCCTGAATGGAAGGTTTGACAGAAACTGGAATGGTTCGCAAAGTATTATTTGTACAGGCTGTGCACAGACAGCTATTATCTGGTTGAAACTTTTTAAACTCACTAAGAATATCCAATATCTGAACGCTGCGATGAAGATGAATGATATCCTCATTTTTATTCAGGATAGAGGAGTTAACGAGTCACCGGATACAAAAGGAGCAATTCCGGGCTCCTATCCAATATGGGGAAGATATGAGCCATTTAGTTTTCCTAACTGGGCCACTAAATATTTTGCCGATTCACTTCTATTGGAAAAAGAGTGCTTGAAAGAAGCTGTTGAATTAAGCAAATGAAAATCGGACTCACAACATATAGTTTTGGTAACAAAGATTTCAGGGAGCAGCTAAGCTCCATGCTGAAGAATGGCATAAAACCGGATTTTATTATCCTGCATTATGGTGGAAAATATAAGTTCCTGAAAGGATTCAATTTTCTGAAAAAGACGCTAAATCAACAAAGATTTAAAAGTATTTCATTTCTTTTATCTTATAAGAAAAGCAGGCCGACTCATATTTCCGGCTACAAGCTTAACGAAGAAGAAGCCAAAGTGGTTGACCGGTTTATTTCATCTGCAACAATAATAAATACCAAAGGAATAAATAGCGCTTCAGCAATAACCACTATAAGTGAATTGGGGGATGTTATAATAGCCTGTAATAGTGGCAAGTTAAATTCTGAAGTATTAAATCTTCCCAACGCAATTTTTTTAAACGTCCATGCATCCAAGTTGCCTGCATATCGCGGAATGAATAATGTAGAATGGGCTTTGTGGGAGAATTGTGATATCTATGCTACCGTACATAGAATATCCAAAATGATTGATGAAGGAGATATACTATTGCAGGAAAAAATAGATACAGCAAAAAGTGAATTAAAAATTATTTCAGATTATCGTGAATATAGTTTTTATAAAGGAAATGAGTTGATGGGGAAAGCCATTCAAGGCTATCTAAAAAAGGAAATTCACTTTACAAAACAGGAACCAACAAGTAATCCGCTTTCTCAATACTATATAATGCACCCGATATTGAAAGAGTATTTGCAGAAAAAATTATCGGGACGATGATTTTCTTCTGTACTGAAATTCTTTGAGTAACTTCACAGGTAAAGGAAGGGTATTCTTTCTGATTTGTAAATAAACTGTTTCGGCTGAACCAAAGCCTTTGTAAAACCTTGCCAAATCAGGATCCAGTGAGCCTTCAAAGTCGAAGATCACATCCTGTTCCGAATGTTCTTCAATAAATTTATTTATTAAAAAGGTCATGGCATGTGTTTCGTATGCCTTGTCATTGGCTCCCGAGAAAAGGAAAATTGCCCTGCCGTTACTTTGCAGGAAAAATGCCCCTGCACATAGTTCGTTGTCTTTAGTATAAACTCCCCAGGATTCACCGACTCCTTTTTGTATGCAAGTCTTCATCAGTTTATCCAGAATTGCATATTGGGTGGAGTTATGAGAATATTGTTTGCCTCTGTTAGCCCTGAATAATTCAATTACTTTACCAGGCGCAACTTCCTTTGAGATGGTAAGCACAGCTGCTTGTGCTTTTTTCAGGTTTCGTTTTGTTTGTGAGGAATAGTTACTGAGAATATTTTTATATCCCTGGTTAAGATTGAGTAAATGTGTTACTCCTTTTGTTGTCTTGAATAAATCTGCCTTAACAGGATTTTGTTCATTCAAATTCATCTCAATGTATTTATATCGAGATGGAATATGTGAGAGAAAATCCGTCACTTCTTTTTCTGTTATAGCATTGCTTGAAAACAAGCCCAACTGTTGAATGTAGGGTGGGGGATAAGTATAACGAAATCCATACTTTTCCCCCATTGGTAAAGGCATAACGCTTTTATAGTCATCTTCCACCAGAGCTTCCCAGCCCGGACAAACGATATCCAAATACCAGGAATAAGCATATATCATTCCATTTAAAGAATGGCTAATGCAACTATCCCATTTGGCTTTGTCAATATTTTTATGTTCCAGGAATTTTATCAAGACTAAATTATTTAAGTTGCCGCTTGTAAAATATTTTCAAAATATGTTCTCCAGCCCTTCCACTGGCCTTTTTCACTCAGGTTATCATTATGCCAGATAACAATAAATTCTCCCCCGCATTTTTTTACTTTTTTCTGAATTTCTTTGGTTGCAATAATGGCATCGGGCACCGGCATGTGGAGATAACTATTTAGCGTGCCATCCATTACCGCACTGGAGTGGACTTTAACAGGTATAATGTTTTCACCTTTCAGATCATAAAAGAAAAACGGGGTACAGATACTTGCCCTGAATCCTGTAACTCCCGCATATATCATGGTGTAGTCATCTGTAATTCCAAGCTCTGCAAGGCAGCGATAGGTCTCAGGCAGATTCAATCGCAAGAAGTGTTGCCGTGAGCAAGTTATTTTTTGCGACATATTCCGCTCCACATTTCCTATTTCCTCTGCAACTGTCTTCGGATCACTTTCCGAGTGATAAGAAGGGTGTATACCAATATCAGCAAATGAACTCAGTTTATTAACGAGCTTTTTAAAATGCGAATTATCCGGAGAAATATTTTTATCGTTATGTCCCCTTTTACCTGCAAGGAAAAAGTAAATAGGGCGCATTTTATATTTTTTAAAAAGTGTTTCCTGGTAATCGAAAGTATCAAAGGGGTCCTTCTTCAAGCCTAGCAGAACAAGCTTTTTTTCAATTAAAAGTTTGAAGTTAAACTTGGAAAGGGCTTTAAAATAGGAGCCAAGTGTAAGCCCGATATTTCTGCCAAGATGTGCATACGCAATGTCAATATCCACGGTAGGCAGGAAGAAATATTTATTTTCGGAAAATATAATGGAAGGATGTTTGGAAAGAATTATTTTTTTTAATTCTTCCGCCCAAAGATTGATCAAAGGTTCATCAAGGAAATTATGTTTAAACGCGAGACTGTTACTGTGATGGAATCGGCTATGCTGATCAGGCTTGGTTGAAAAGTATTCCTCATAACGGCTAACTAAGTAAAAGGATGCCGAGAATATATCAAAAGGAAAGTTTCCATTACTTGTTGCAAAAAAAACCTTCAGGTTATTCCATTCAGAAACCTGGATTGATTGTGGTTTTATACCTGTTTCTGCAAGTAATCCGCAAGGTGTTATTTGTAAATCTTTTTCGGAAAAGGATATAGTTGAATAATTAATTTTCGGACCTGTGTATTGCCTGAAAGCCCCTTCATCGGAAGTAATTGAGAAAGGAGTCTTGATGAGAGTATCAAAAAAAAGTTGAAAAATATAATCTACCCGCCGGGTTACTTTGGGCGTATATATGAGCAGTCTGGGCATGTTAACTAAAGTTACGAATGATTTCTTTGCAAATAAAATCTGCGGCATTTCCATCCCCATATAATGAGGGATAGGTTATTTTTTTCTTTCCTTTGAAATGCTGATAGGCTTCTTTGATCCGAAGGGAATCGGCATCTGCTAAAATGGAATTGCCGCATTCGACAAGTTCGGTCCACTCGGTTTCGGGGCGCAGCACAATGCATGGTTTATGCAGGAAGAAAGCCTCTTTTTGTACTCCGCCCGAATCGGTGAGGATCATAGAGCATCGTTTCTCAAGTAATAGCATTTGCAGAAATGTTGCGGGAGGAATAATTTTAAATAAAGTATTTTCTTCAATTTTTTTCACCGCTGAATGCTTCACCTTCTCGAGGGAGGCCAATGTGCGCGGATGCATCGGGAATATCACTGATATTTGTTCCCTAATGCTTATTTCATTAATGGTATGTAAAATACTATTTAACCTTTCAGGTATATCTGTGTTGCCATCGCGATGGATCGTCACCAGTAAGAACTCCTTGGTTTTTAATTTCAGGTTATTTATAATGGCT
>DATHNK010000518.1:0-5557 GCA_035486075.1 Bacteroidia bacterium | reverse complement strand
TGAAGATTACGGTCCTCAGGGGCTTTCAATACCGGCCCTTACGGGGGCGTGAGTAGGATTACTTAGCTGCTTTTACAGCTTTCTTGTCTTTGTGAATGTCCTTCTTGTCAGCGTGAACTTTCTTTTCGTCTTTCACAGCTTTCTTAGGCTCGCCTTTCTTAATGGCTTCGTTCCTTTGAGCTTTGTTTTTAGCTAATTTGTTTTGATCTTGTTTGATGTCTTTTTTATCAGCTGCTTTGTCTTGTGCAATACTTACTATTGGGGTAAGAGCAAAAGCTAATAAGATGGTTCCGGTGGCAATTACATTTGTTAGTTTCATGACAGTTTTTGTTTGTTGATTATGATGCAAAACTATATCGGCTAAATGAAGGACGTATGAAGGGAGCTATAAATTCTGAACTCTGGTGGCGAATCCGGATAAAAATAACAGAGAATTATCAGTCAAACTACAGTGTAAATACAGTAAAATAACAGAAGTCACCATTTTCTTGCATTTTGATTATGAGGTGTTTATGCAATTCCCCACTGTTAAATACAGTAATTTACAGTGGAGGGAGTGTTTATAAATTTCCATGGTCCGGTTTTTCAGGCTGTGCATAAGGATTCTATTTTCTTGTGAAGTAAAGATAGTACACGAAAAAGTTGATTTGGGCAAAGTCAATGACTATGAAGAAACATAACAACTTATAATATAATTTTATAGATTTTGTATTCAATTTACAAAATACATATCTACTTCACCTTTATTTTTAGCTTGTATTTTGCCTCTATAAGTACAGATGAAATCGTTCTTCACCAACTCATAGGTACTGCCGGATATATTAACCTTACCAGGCTCTCCGCTGCTCTCCATGCGTGATGCGAGGTTTACTGTATCGCCCCAAATATCGTAAGCGAATTTTTTCAAACCTACTATTCCTGCTATAACATGACCGCTGTTGATACCAATGCGAATTTCAAAAACGGGTTTGCCTTCTTTTATTCTTTGTTGCTTGTGGGCTTCCATGAATTGAACAATTTCCAAAGCCGCGCTCACCATATCTTTAGCATGGGTTTTATTGACTACAGGCAAACCACTTGCTGCCATATAACTATCACCTATGGTTTTAATTTTTTCAATATTGTATTTGTGAATGATATTGTCAAATCCTTTGAAACAATAATCTATTTCAGCTACTAATTCTTTGGCAGAAAGTTTTTCTGCAATAGTAGTAAAGCTTTTAAAGTCGGTGAACATAACTGTAACCTCGTCAAATTGTTTTGCATCAGCATTGCCTTTGTTTTTTAATTCTTCAGCTACTTCAGACGGGAGAATATTTAAAAGCAGTTCATCACTTCGCCTTTTTTCTTTAGAGATTCTCTTTCGTTGGAAGAAAAACACGACTGCAAACAAAAAAGCAAAGGAGAAACCACCGATAAAAATATCTCGAACCAGGCGTTGCTTTGAGTCTTTCTTTTCCTGCTCCTTTTTTTCGGCTGCTTGCTGCATACTAAAATCAAAGCTCATTTGGGATTTGACGGTTTTTTGTGTTTGTTCTTCATTAACTAAGCTGTCCTTATATTTATAATAAAGCATGTTATCCCAAAATGCTTTTTTATAATCTTTTTGTATTGTGTCGAGCGTAGACAGGTGTCCATAGCAATCCTTGAGCATGTCTCTATCCTGTGTCTCCAGCGATATTTTTAATGCCGTATCCCAATATTTTTCAGCAGCATCATATTGTTTTCTGTACTGCATTATTTCACCAATATTATTACTTATCATTGCTTCCTGATCTTTTTGTTCTGCTAGTTTAGCATATTTCAATGCTATAAAATAATTCAGTAAAGCATCATCATATTTATCCTGTTTTACTTTGATATCGGCTATATTATTATAATCGTTTGATAGGAACACGGCTTCCCCCGAAAGCGAGTCATACCTTAATACCGTAGAATAACATTTCAACGCCGGTTCAAATTTTTTCGCGTCTTCGTAAATTAAACCTATATTCGAAAGTGCAGGCCCCTGGACGCTTCTATCCTTCAAACTATCCCCAATGGCAAGTTCCAGGTTATAATTCTTCAATGCACTCACTGTATCACCCTGTTTCCAATATACTAATCCGAGATTATTAAATGCACGTGCCATATCACGTTTACTGCCTAATACCTGAGCCTCGCCCAGGTACAACAAATCATACTTAACAGACTCGGAGTAGTTTCCCAGAAACCAATATACTCCTCCAAGATTTCCATAAACAGCTGCAATGCCCGAATTGTAGCCAACCTCTTTATAAATAGTTAATGCAGTGTTTAAGTTTTTTGCACCGTCGAAATAATTCCCTAACCGGATAGAGCTTTGCCCAATGCAATAGTAGCCCATGCCAACTCCCTTTTTAAAATTTATCCGGGTAGATAATTGAACCATTCTATTCCCAATCGAATGTGCAGAGTCAAACCTGGCTCCCGCCGACAATACTTTGAAGTACAGATTCATGGCAAAGACCTTCATTGAATCATCCTTCCCGGTACGGATAACATTTATCAAAGAATCAGATTTATTCTGCTGCGCTCTACATATAAAAGCAGAACAAAAACATACAATAAAAAAGGTAAAACCCAGGTAATATTTCCTCATAGTCTATTGCGAATAAAGAAAGATACAATGTAGGAAAAAATAATTTAACCAAACAACGTATTCTAAATTTTTGGTTTGTTTTCCACAAAATACATATCCACCTCTCCTTTATTCTTGGCTTGTATTTTGCCACGGTAAGTGCAGGTAAAATCGTTCTTCACCAACTCATACGTACTGCCGGATATATTAACCTTACCAGGCTCTCCGCTGCTCTCCATGCGCGATGCAAGGTTTACTGTATCGCCCCAAATATCATAGGCAAACTTTTTTACGCCTACAATTCCTGCAACAATAGGGCCAGTGTTTATTCCGATACGTATTTCAAAAACAGGTTTGTTTTCTTTCAATCTTTGTTGTTTATGTGCCTCCATAAATTTAATAATTTCAAGTGCAGCATTTACAACATCTTTTGCGTGCGTTTTATTTGCCACCGGCAATCCACCGGCAGCCATATAACTGTCGCCAATGGTTTTAATTTTTTCGATACTATAGCGGTTAATTATATCGTCAAACCCTTTAAAATAATAATCTAGTTCTGCCACTAATTCTTCAGCCGAGAATTTCTCCGAAATGCGCGTGAAGTCTTTAAAATCGGTGAATATTACGGTAACTTCATCAAAAGATTTAGCTTCAGCGCTTCCTTTTTCTTTTAATTCTTTGGCTACTTCTGAGGGGAGAATATTCAATAATAATTCATCACTGCGATGATTTTCCTTTTCAATGGCCATTTTCTGCCGGCGTGAAACCCTGAGAGAGCGGAAAATTAAACCCGAGAAAATAAAAACCAGTAAAACTCCTCCAAACAGGAAATTACGAATATTTTTCTGGTTCCGGATTTCTTTTTTTGCCAGTATATCCTTTTTAACTTGCTCTGTTTTTACAGAGTCCTGGTGTCTGTCAAAACTATACTGCATTTGCATACTTGCCAGCTTATTTTCATTGGTAGTGCTGAAAATGGAATCATAGTAGAGTTTATATAACATTTCGTTTTCGCAAGCTTCTTTGTATTTATTCAGTTTAGCATATATTTCAGCCAGGTTTTTGTAAGCATCCTTTATATTATTCTTCTGTCCCGCCTCCAAAGCTAGTGAAAGCGCTTTTGTTTCACATCCGAGCGCTTCCGGTAAATTACCCATTTTTTCATAAACTCTGCCCATGTGGTCGGATACCCATGATATATCATCAATTTGCCTGAGTTCTTCCACAATTTTTAATGCTTGCTGGTAATTCTTTAATGCTTGCGAATTAAAAGACTGGGCAAAATAAATATCGCCTAAAGCATTATATACCCATGCCATCCGGTTCTTGTTCATTAATTCTTCCGCTAGTTTTAACGCTTTCAATTCGCTATTTAACGCTTCGGAATAATTTTTCATACGAAGGTAGGAAGTACCCATATAATTGTAGGTGGTTGCCATATCATCCTTATCCCCGATCTCCTGTTCTATTTTTAATGCGATCTGTTCATTTTTTAACGCTTCGGGAAAATTATCCAGGTATTCATAAACCCTTCCAATTCTATTATAGGAATAGCAAGCCTGCTGCCTGTAGCCCATTTCTTCATTAATTTTTAATGCTTTAATGTAATTTTTTAACGCTTCCGGATAATTACCCTCGTAACTACTAAGGTTTCCTGTACCATTACATGTATTTGCAATTCCTTTCCTGTTTGCTGTTTCTTCAAATAGCTTTAAAGCATTTGAATAATCATTCATTGCCTCCGGGTACTTGCTCTGATAAGTATGAACATTTCCGAGGGAATAATAGGAAGTTGCCAGGCCATTTTTATTTAGTATTTCAGTAAAAATTTGGAAAGCTTTTTCTGTATAATCCAGTGCTTTGGCATAATCTCCTTTTTTACATAAGATCAATCCCATATTATTACACGCATTGCCCTTTCCTTTGGTAAATCCTATTTGTTCTGACAATAACAATTCCTGCCGGGCATATTCCATTGCCGTATCAGGGCTGTTATTCATGTATTCATGGCTCAAACCATCTAAAATAGCCGCCTTTGTACTATCCATTAAATGACCGGTAGCAATTGGCCTGTGGCCGTTAGCCATTTTATTGGCTTCAAATTTGTTTAGCTCATTTTGAAGGGAGTCAATAAGATGGTGGTCTTGCCCGGGACAAATGAAGAATGAAGAAGTAATCATGGAGAATATGAGTAGAGATCTTTTCATAGTCAACTCACAAAATACATATCCACCTCGCCTTTATTCTTGGCTTGTATTTTGCCACGGTAAATGCAGGTAAAATCATCCTTCACCAATTCATACGTGCTGCCGGAAATATTGACCTTCCCTGCTTCTCCGCTACTTTCCATACGCGACGCAAGGTTCACGGTATCACCCCAAATATCGTAAGCAAACTTTTTTACGCCAACTATTCCTGCCACCACATGGCCGCTGTTAATTCCAATTCTTACTTCAAAAACTTCTTTCCCTTCTTTCATTCTTTTTTGCTTGTGAAGTTCCATGAACTGCACAATTTCCAATGCGGCATTCACCACGTCTCCGGCATGGGTTTTATTAGCGACAGGCAGGCCTCCGGCTGCCATATAGCTATCTCCTATGGTTTTAATTTTCTCCACATTATTTTTGTGAATAATATTATCAAATGCCTGAAACAGGTAATGCAATTCAGTCACTAATTCGGAAGGAGAAAGCCTCTCGGATATTTTGGTGAAATCTTTGAAATCAGTGAACATTACAGTAACTATATCGAAGCTTTTTGCTTTGGCTCCCCCGGTTGCTTTTAATTCATCCGCTACTTCGACAGGCAGAATATTCAATAATAATTCATCATTCGCTTTTTTTTCTTTTTCAATGAGTACTTTTTGCTTACGCGAAATCTGGAGAGAACGGAATATAATTCCTGCAAATACCAATACGAGCAATAGCCCTGCCAAAGAAAAATTACGGATATTTTTTT
>DATHNK010000517.1:0-3774 GCA_035486075.1 Bacteroidia bacterium | reverse complement strand
GCATGGAGAAATATGTGGCGTAGCAGGCGCAGAACGCTTATTACCATTTCGTCTATTTTCTTTGCTGTTATTTTTGCCATACTGATGCGGGTAATGATGATTGGCGTTTTCGACCGGATGATAAAAGATACCGTGAGCCTCTGGTGCGGTTATGCACAGATCCATCACACAGGTTACTGGGAAAATAAATCGGTTGACAGCACTTTTGAAGAGAATCCCAAACTTGTCGCTTTGCTGAATGGTGAAAGGGAGATCACTGCCTGGACCCCGCACCTGGAGACGTTTGCACTGGCATCGACAGGTGAACGTACTAAAGGAATGATGGTAATAGGCATTGACCCCGCAAAAGAAAATTCCGTATCGGGCCTTTCTCAGAAAATAATTTCGGGCAAATATCTTGCAGACAGCGACAGGAGTATTATGCTTGCTGAAGGCCTTGCCGATTATTTAAAACTGAAAGTAAACGATACCGTGATATTGCTTGGGCAAGGCTATGAAGGAAATATGGCGGCAGGGAAATACCCAGTAAAGGGAATAGTGAAACTGGGAATTCCTGAAATGAATAAATCAATGGCATGGATGCCTATGGCAGTTTGTCAAAGTTTATTAAGCACAGGACCGAGATATACCTCTATCTCTATCATGGTAGATAACAGAAACGAGGTGGATGTATTGAAACAAAAGATAATGGAACAAACAACCGGTTTGGACTATGAAGTAATGACCTGGCAGGAAATGAATCCGGGTTTAGACCAAATGTTTCAGTTGAAGATGGGACAGAACAAAATTATGTCGGGTATTCTTTACCTGGTAATTGCTTTTGGAATATTCGGAACCATTCTTATGATGTTAAATGAACGTATGCATGAATTTGGAATTCTCATTGCAATAGGAATGAGAAAAGGAATTTTGGCGAGAGTAGTTGTAATGGAAATGGTGTTGATGTCCTTAGTCGGAACCATATTTGGAATAATTGGAGCTTTTCCTATCGTATATTATTTTTGGTTGCACCCCATTCACATGGGTGGAACATGGGCAAAAGAAAGTGAACAGTTCAATTTCGAACCTATCATTCAACCTACTATGGATGTTTCGAATTTCATTATTCAGGGATATGTAGTATTATCTATTGCAATTGTACTGTCTCTGTATGCCATATTTAAAATACACAAGATCAAAGCCATAGTAGCCATAAACAGTTAAAATAATTGTAAAATAAAAATGAATTCCATTAACAATTTAGCAGTAACAATTTACAATTAAAAGATATGCTTTTTAAAGTAGCCTGGAGAAATATTTGGAGAAACAAAATGCGCAGCATTGTTGTGATTTCGTCTGTGGCAGTCGGTTTATTTGCGGGTATGTTTATGATGGCATTTTTTTCAGGGCTTGCAACACAGGAGATTAAAAGTGCTGTTGAAATTCAGCTTTCGCATATTCAAATACATAATCCGGCTTTTATAGATGATAAGGATGTAAACGATACCATTGCAGGTGCGTCCGCAATCATAGCCGGGGTCCGGAATGATTCGGCAGTGAAAACCGTATCGGGAAGGATAGTTACCACCGGAATGATATCTTCTTCATCCACTGCATCAGGCGTGGAGATTCATGGTATTGTTCCCTCCGATGAAAAGGCTGTTAGCATCATTTCCCAGGATATTACGGAAGGTGTTTATTTTTCACCCCCAACTCCGGATATGGGACGAAAAGGGAATGAAATTGTAATTGGAAAAAAGCTTGCTGAAAAACTGGGAGTAAAGCTGCACAGCAAGATCGTTCTTACTTTTCAATCTGCAAAAGGGGATTTAACAGCAGGTTCTTTTCGTATAATCGGAATTTTCACTTCCCTGAATTCCGGGTTTGATGAAACAACTGTATTCACTAAGTTTGATGACCTGGGACAACTCCTCGGCACGGGGACGGGAATGCAAGAAATTGCAGTTATTCTGAAAGATGGAAAAATGTCTGATCTGGTTGAATCCGGATTAAAAAGGAAGTATCCGTCAACACTTATACAAACATGGAAGGAGCTCTCACCCGAAATGGCTTTGCTTAACGGGCTTTTCGACCAGATAATGTATATCGTGATAGGCATTATACTGCTCGCGCTTATGTTTGGAATTATCAATACCATGCTTATGGCCGTGCTGGAAAGGCAGCGCGAGTTCGGAATGTTAATGGCTATAGGTATGGACAAACCACGTGTATTTTTTATGGTTGTTCTGGAATCTGTCATTCTTACTTGCGTGGGCATTCCTGCAGGAATGCTTCTCACCATTGGAGTAGTGGATTACCTGGCCAAGCATGGGATCGATCTGTCTTCCTTCTCACAGGCGCTAACATCTGCCGGTTTCAGTAATATAATATATCCGGAATTACAAACCTCCATGTTTCTTCCCGTTAGCTTAATGACAGCGCTGGCAGCCATTTTGTCAGGCATATATCCTGCTATTAAAGCATTACAATTTAAACCTGCAGAAGCAATACGTAAAATTTAAATCGCCATGAGTTACATTATCGAATCACACAATCTTTCCAAAATATACAATCCTGACACTATACCTGTTTATGCCGTAAATGGTGTGGACTTGCATATAGAAGAGGGCGAGTTCACAGCCCTTGTAGGCCCTTCCGGTTCCGGTAAAACAACGTTGCTGAATCTTATAGGAGGACTGGATTATCCTTCCGCCGGTGATGTTAAAATTGACGGCGTGGACATTACACAGATGAGCGAAAATAAATTAATTGATTTCAGATTGCATAATATCGGTTTCGTGTTCCAGGCATACAATCTTATTCCAGTATTAACGGCCGAAGAGAATATTGAATTTGTAATGATGATGCTGAAAAAGACAAAACGGGAAAGAGACCAGCGTGTAAAAGAACTTTTAGCGGAGGTCGGATTGTCGGATAGGGCTAAGAATCGCCCTTCGGAGCTTTCAGGCGGGCAACAGCAGCGCGTGGCGGTTGCAAGGGCATTGGCGTCAAAGCCTCGCTTTATTTTAGCGGACGAACCCACAGCTAATCTGGATTCCAAGTCTACAGAAAATTTACTGGAGATGATGGCGAGGCTGAATAAGGAAGAAAATATGACATTTATTTTCTCCACGCACGACCAGCGTGTAATAGATAACGCACGGAGAATTGTCACATTGGTGGATGGTAAAATTGTATCAGATACGAAACAATAAAATAAATGACAAATAAAAGTGAAAAATAAGGAACGTTCATCTTTTTTAATTTTTAGTTTTTCATTTTTCATGTTTCATTCTGCATTTGGACAAAGTGATACGGTTAACCATGCTCATAAATTCACCGTCAGCGGATATATAAAATACCTCGACGAGGTTAATTTTGCAGGCAGTGCAACACAACTGGAAACGGTAAACCTTTTGCACAACCGTCTTAATTTTCACTATCAGCCCGATTCCAATTTTAATATAAGGTTAGAGGTTCGTAATAGAATTTATTACGGAGAATTGGTTCAAAACTATCCGGGTTTTGCCGCATTGGAAACAGCGAACGAGGAGACTTTTGATCTGTCGAAAAATTGGGTCGACCGGAATTCTGTTTTAATTAACAGCGCTATAGACCGCGCCAGTGTGGAGTATCTGAATGGAAAATGGGATATTACGCTGGGCAGGCAGCGCATAAATTGGGGAATAAGTACCGTATGGACGCCCAACGATATTTTTAATACTTTCAACTATTTTGATTTTGATTATGAAGAGCGTCCGGGTACTGACGCGGCCAGGATACAATATAATTTTA
>DATHNK010000516.1:0-5624 GCA_035486075.1 Bacteroidia bacterium | reverse complement strand
CTATGGGTTATACCTCTTTCATCCCATTATGCGCGTGTTCTCTCTGCAACTTACAGAGTACTTATTTAGCAGGCAAATTGCAGGCCTTGCTATGAACATTTGTATGTATAGCCTCACCATCGGCTCTACAATACTTGTGTCAGTAGTATCTTTTGAATTCTTTGAGAAGAGAATGATGAATCTGAAAAATAAATTCACCGCAAAAAAGCAGAAACTTAAAAGTATTCCCACATAGGCAGATCCTTTCCCTTTTTCTTCTGTTTCCTTTTCGAATACATTAAATTAAACTTGAAAGACATATACCTTGCTTGCGTAAAGGTCTGCCATACATAATACAGGCACTTGCCTTTGAATATTTTAAAGCCCGATATTTTAACCTTATTATTTGGGTCAACCTGTATATCATATCCATAGGTTTTTCGGGCAAAATCTGCGGTCACTGCTTCTGTAGCAGCCTGGTCGTATGCACTAAGCTTGTTTTTCCACTTCCCTACGTTGGATGTATTGATTGGAGCCAATAGCCCGGTATGTACCATGTTTTTCTGGTCGACATTGCCTTTGCGCTCCAAGTGTGCGCTAAGCCATTCCGGGAAAACATTCTGAATCATAGCCTCACTGTAAGGAACTTTTAAAAATTCACACAATCCCTTCATGATGTCTTCAGTTTCAGAAACCATATTTTCATAAATAATGGTGTAGAATCTGTCCGGCATCTTTTTCTTTTTCCGCTCTACAAGTTGATTAAAGCCCAGCCACTTTTGCGCGCTGAAAATGGTGTTCCTGGCATTGAAGGCTTTCATCTGGCTGTAAATATTATCGCGGGGTTCGCGGATAATATGTACAAATTTAGTGTCGGGAAATATTTTAAGCAGCGTATTTATATGGAGAATATAACTCGGATTTTTATCTGAAATAAGTATGATATTTTCCTTATCTTTGCGCAGGTGGTAATAAACTATTTTACATAATAACTCATAACTGGCGCTATCCCTGGCCAGTAAAAGATTTTCTGTCAGTTGTTTTTTATCCAAATGCCAGAAATTGGTAAACATAGGTTCGATATAAAGCAATTCGGCGAACTCACGTATATCGGCTTCCGTCCATTTTTTAATGTGCATGAAGCGCGGGGCGAGTACTGCAATAATTTTAGATTCAGGAGGGCCTATAATGTTAGGATGAGAATCGAGTAAGTTTTGAAGCAACGATGTTCCCGAACGCTCACGCCCCAGGATAAATATCATGGGTACGGTTTTTATATACTCTATGTCCGCTGCTGTAAGTGGCTTAGTGGGATAAGTATTCGGTGTCTCGCTCATAGGTTAGAAAATGATGAAATGGTTAGAACCATTCAAACATAATACAAAATCCTGAATTGAGGGTTTTCAATTATTACAGATGAACTGTGAAAAGAATAATAAATGATGCAGGTTTTTTATCCGAAGATCCAGGTGCGCACACCCGTTTTTTTTCGTATAGTTAAAAACATTCCCGTATTCCATGTAACTATGGCACAGGTTGTTGCAATTGCTGTTCCATTGATGCCTAAAGTGGGAGTAAGAATAAGATTCAGAGTTAAATTAATAACGATATTAATGGATGTAAAAATGATAGGATACCGTTGATTACCTGTCATTAAAGCAAAATTACCCACAGGCCCGAATGCAATATTGACTATCTGTCCGCTTGCAATTATGAGCAATGCGGTTTGTCCGCTGTCAAAGTCCGCTCCAAAATAGGTCATTATCCATTTACGGAAGATCACGATAAAAAGAAATACCGGCAGGGTAATGATAAATACCCAGCGGCTGGTTTTAGTAACCAGTTCCTGCAGTTTTTGTTTTTCTTCCAGGCTGTGCATACGTGCTATAGAGGCTGCCGTTACCTGGTTCATTATCAGTAAAAATAGAGTAACTTTGGACCCTATCATATCGGCAACACTGTATATACCCACTTGTGAGGAGTCCTTCAAAAATCCAAGCATCAGAATGTCCATTCTTGAATTGATGCTGGTAATTATCATAAACAAGAAGAAAGGTTTCAGCGAGTTTCTCCAGTGTGGGGTATCATATTCGGCTAAAGTGCCTTTGAATGTGGTCGTTTTATAAAATATAACCATAGCGAATGCAGCAGCTCCCGCAAAAGACAAGGCATTCAATAAAATGGCATCGGGTAAAGTGAATTTCCGTGTAATAGCATATATCAAGCCCAGGGAGAGAAGAAAAATTACCGGTTTTACAATATTATCAGGTAACAGGGAAAGCACTATTTTTTGCTGCCCCCGCAGTATAGAGGCGTAATAATTCATTAACCCATATACAGGGATAGTGCATAAGGCTAAAAGCAAAGGAATAGTGTATGCGGTTTCTTTAAGAATGTGCAGGTAAAACGTTGAAACTGTTATAAACGTTGCAACTACTAATGCAAATGCCATGGAAATTAGCACCAAAAATTTAACCGACCATTTATGCAGCCCTATCCAGAGCCCCTTTTTACCTTTAGCCAGTAAAGCAGGTGTTTCCCTTACAGCCATAACGCAAATGCCATACGTAGCAAGGTTAACAATGATAAAAACTATGCTGAAGGAATATGTAAACAATCCATATTGCTTAGAACCGAGGCCTCTGGTCATAATAAACATGAAAGTAAGGGCCAGGATGGCGGCAAAAAAATGGATGATAAATGAGGGTATTACAACCTTATACAATCTTTTTCGGTCATCCTCGCTTTTGAAGAATGTTGAAATAATATTAGTTAAAAACCTCATTTTAATTACGAAACTCTTGAAATATTGAACCTTCTTATAATTAGTTGGTAAAACTATAAAATAATCAACTTAGGCCCTTAACAGGTTACTCTAAACCCAATAATTCCTATATTTGCAGGTAAATCTCGCAGCCAAAAATTGGAAACTTATAGAAGAAATATAAAACCCAGTCAGCGGTTTGAATATGGGGTATATCAGGTGCTTGACCAATTCTTTGGCCGTGAACGAATGGTGAAGTTGCTGGGTGGGCGCAGAAAGGCTTTCTATAAAAGGCTTCATAAAACCCTGAAAAAAAGTGGTGATGGAAAAACTATTGAAATAGAGCGTCGCACAGATCTTTCATTAAAGGAATTCCGTAAAAATTACCTGAAAAAAGGTATTCCTGTTATTATGGAAGGTGCTGCCAATGAATGGGATTGTGTAAAAAAATGGTCGTTCGAATACTTTAAGCAATTGCACGGAACCGATGAGGTAGCCATGCTGGATGATAAGGACAAAAAGAACTTTGAAATAATGACTCTTGCCGACATCATGGACAATATCCAGGGCGGTGGAAAAAAATATTACAGATTTTATCCGTTGCTTAGCAGGCATCCTGAACACATTAAGGATTTTGATTACGAATGGCTCAGGGAAAGGAGAAATAATAACACCCTGATAGAAGAATTCCGTGTTATGATGGGCGGAAAGGATACGACTACGGGTCTGCATATTGAAAACCGTGGTAATTTATTTGTACAAACCTACGGCGAAAAAAAATGGATATTATATCCGCCTTATTATACTTCTGTTTTAGACCCAAAACCCGTTCGCTTCGCCTATCGTAGCGTGCAGGTAACACCCGAGAAGGGCGGATTCAACCCGTTCAATCCAAAATACGAGCCACCTTACAACCTCTATAAGTACATCGACCATTACGAAACAATTCTGAAACCCGGTGATGTATTATGGGTCCCCACATTCTACTGGCATACTGTTGTAAATACTACTAACTCTATTGGAGTAGGGTACCGCTGGTTTAATCTTTTTGTAGGGTTTAAAACAGCCCCGCTTTATATGTTCCTTGATTTTGTTTCAACGAAACCTCCTATCTGGAAGGTTATTAAATTATTCAAAGAGGATATTAATGTTCTTTTAATTGCCCAGCGGGGCAAACTGGATAAATACCGCAAGGAATCGGAAGGACGTATTGTAATACCCAAAGTAAAAGTAACCGAAACCGTGAAATAGCAATGGTTGACGAAAAAAAGAAAATAATGACATCCAAGAGCTTCGAATATGGGGTGTTCCAATTTCTTGACCAGTTTCTTGGCAAAGGAAGGGTAAATAAGGTTTTGGGGAAACGCAGAAAGGCCAACGCTAAAAAATTAATGGATGAATTAATTAAAAACGGGCGTGGCCATGCAATACAGGTAGAAAGAAGAAAAAATTTAAGCCTCGAGGAATTTAAAAACCATTACCGTGCCAAAGGCATTCCGGTTGTTATGGAAGGTGCCGCCGATGAGTGGGGTTGCGTAAAAAAATGGTCTCCTGAATATTTTAAAGAACTTCATGGAACCGATGTAATAGCATTGACCAACCATAAGCTTAAGGAATATTATGAAACTACCACGCTGGGCGAGGTAATAGATAACATCCGTTCTGGTGGCGGAAAATATTACCGTTTCTATCCCTTGCTTTTCAGGCATCCTGAGCATATTAAGGATTTTGATTACAAATGGCTGCTCGAACGTAGAAACCCCTTCACCTGGTTTGAAGCATGGCAAGTGTTTATAGGTGGAAAGGACTCCATTACCCCGATTCACATGGAAAACCAGTGCAACCTTTTTGTGCAGGCCTATGGTGAAAAAAAATGGATTATTTACCCTAAATATTATACCATGGTTCTTAATCCTGACCCTGCGAGGCACCTATACAGAAGCCCTGCGGTTAAAGGCAAAGAACTCTTTAACCCATTTACCCCCGATTTTGAAACATATCCGGAATACCAATACATTAATTGGTTTGAAACGGATTTGAAACCCGGTGATATTTTATTCAATCCTAATTTTTCATGGCATACGGTTGAAAACACTACCGATTCCATTAGTATGGGTTATCGTTGGGTGGCCTATCCTTATGCTTTGAAGTTAGCTCCTCTTTATGCGTTCCTCGACCTGTTTGTAAAAAACCCATCCATATTTAAATCTGCCAAGTTGTACATTGAAGATACCAACCTTGTACGCCTTGCAGAATCAGGCAAATTAGAAGGGTATTTAAAAGAAAAAGAAGAACAGGAAAAATTGCAAAAAAGTAATTTACAAGTTAGTTCTGTTTAACACTTTATATAGAATAAATCATGAGTAAAGCAGCTCCATTCAGAAGGAATATTAAGCCAAGCCAACGGCTGGAATATGGCTTTTATCAGTTCATGGACCATTTTTTTGGAAGAGACAGGGTTTTCAAAATGTTCGGTAAAAGCAGAAAGAGGTTTTACCAAAGACTTACTAAAACCCTTAAGGCAAGTGGTGAGGGAAGGATCATTCCAATGGAAAGACGCTCTGACCTTACCAGGGAAGAATTTCTGAACTATTACGTAAAGAAAGGCATCCCGGTAATATTTGACGGTGCCGCCAAAAACTGGGATTGTGTGAAAAAATGGTCGCTTGATTATTTCAAGGAACTTCATGGAGATGATGAGGCCCTTATGGCAACCCAAGAAAACATGAAGAACTATGAAGCCAGCACGCTTCGCGATGTTATTGAGAACATACAAAGAGGTGGGGGGAAATATTTCCGTTTTTATCCATTACTGGATAAGCACCCTGAGCATATTAAAGATGTAGATTATAAATGGCTGCATGAAAAGATAAACAAGTTT
>DATHNK010000515.1:0-5814 GCA_035486075.1 Bacteroidia bacterium | reverse complement strand
TTGCGTATTTTTTTCTATTTCCAATTGTTTGGCCGCTGCATCATTCTTGTACTCGGCGGCAAGTTGGTACGCCTGTTCGCCTTTCTCCTCAGAAATTCTTGATTGATGCAACATGGCTAATGCGGCAGATACACTATCAGGGTTACTAACCGTAGAATTAGTTCTACCGGAATTGCTTAGTTTAGCTATAGCCCCTGCTTCCAGTTGTTGGGCATCTTCCATTTTATCGCTGGCATAGTCCAATGCTTTTGCGGCTTTATCATTAAGCACCTCTTCATCGGCTGCCAACCTGGTATTGTCTGCTAAGCTCCCACTTGTATTTCCTGAGTTGCTAACGCCATTATTTCCCGGAGTATTATTATTCCCACCTGAATTATTATTTGCCACTGAAGATGCTGCAGAACCGGAGGAACCACTTGTATTATTTGGTAAACCATTAGTTGAATTGACAGCACTACTGTTAGAAGTTGCAGTTACATTAGAAGCTGAATTAGCGCTTTGAGCCAAGAGTGCTTTAATGGAATTTGTATCCACATTCACATCCATCTTTGCCTGGTCTTTGATAAAGTTGAAGGCAAGTTGGTAATCCGAATCCTTTGGCATTTCAGTTGGATAATTATTAACCAGCAAATTTCCGGATTGATCAAATTTTATATCCTGTTTCATGGTGCTCACAGTTTGCGAAACAGGCATAACTACAGGTTGCGACTGGGTTTTATGATTGGAGGCCTCCACCGTATAATTATACCTTCCTCCATTAGGAAGATTGAAGGAGTACTTACCATCATCCGACGATGACATATAAACACCCACAACACTATCCGATTTAATGTCCTTAACAGTGATCTTGCACAGAGTTGGTGTCTTGCCGTCGTCCTGGTAGGCTGTGCCTGCCACCACAACTGTTTCGGGCCGGTGAAGATGAAGGGCGATCTTATATACATCTATGGTACCCTGGGGACTTGAACGGGTAGATGAAAAAAATGCGGTTTGCCCCGAAGTGTCGGGAACAAATAAAATATCATCGTCCGGAGTATTAACAGGGAAATCCATATTTTGCGGTTGCGACCAGGTTTGGGTAACTGCATCATACACCGACATAAAAATGTCATAGCCACCCATGCTGTTATGCCCTTTGGAACAGAAATAAAGTGTATGCCTTGGCACATCATACACGGGATAATCTTCATCAAAAGTTGTATTGATGACATTACCCAGATTTTCAGGCGTGCCCCAGGTACCGTCTGCCCCCTTTTTTACTACATAAATATCTTTCCCGTTCTTATCATTGCTTCCGTAGCTTGAAAAATAAGCTTCTTTTTTATCAGGTGTCAGATAAATTACATTGTTTACATTCTTTTCCTTGTCTAATTTAGTCTTGAAACCATCCGGTTCGGAAAGTAGGGTGCCTCCGTTGGAGTGCATATCATAGGCTTCAAAGTAATCGGAAAGATTCAGTTCTTTCTTGCGCAACACATCCAGCCCATGCAAATTAGTCAGCAATTCCTTGCCGCTTGTACACATTTCAATATAATGCCTTACAGGATATTTTTTTAAATCGGCTGAAGAAGCTATTTCTTCAAAATGTTTATAGGTACGAATAGCTGCATTGAACTTATAATTTAAATGCAGAGCTCTGCCCAGGTAATAATAGGCAAGGTTTTCAACAGTGGTTTGCCTGACGGAGAACTGAAGATATTCTACAGCTTTGTTTTTATCTGCCTTTGTAAACAAAAGACAGGCGCCAAAACGGTAGTTGTAATTCGGATCGCGTGGATAAAGGCTAAGCAACTGAGAATATAGTGGGTAGGCTTCAATAAAATCTCCATCGTCGAAGTATTTGGCAGCCGCTTTCTTCAAACGGTTTTCCGTTTCATGTGCCGTATTACTTTGCGCCTTGATGAAGCCGGAAGGTTGAAAGGCTAAAACAAAAATGAGAACAGCAACCGCCTTAGAAAAAAAATTTCCAAATTTTTTAGATATCGAACTAAATGGATGGTATCTCTTTTTCATCAAATATTATACACCCGTGCAATAATCTGTTAATATCTCCATTTTCTTTCTAAAGCTATGTAATGGTCACCGAATACCAATTTTATAATTCAATGTTTTTTAAATAATTGAATTTTTGATTCCTGATTTTTCATTAACCTTACAATATTCTTTCTGTGCATAAATATTACCAGCAACGGAAGAAATATGGAAAACGCAAGCACTAATTTATGATGTGAATTAGAGGTAATTGCCATCCACACCGGAAAACTGGCAGCGGCTATCATGGAAGCCAAAGATACATAGTGAAATAGTAAGAAAACAAGGATGAAAACTATAAGGCAAAATAAAGCAACTACGGGTGAAAAAGCCAATATTATGCCTATACCCGTAGCGACACCTTTACCTCCTTTAAAACCAACATAAACAGGAAAAATATGGCCTAATATGGCCGCACTTGCCAGGGCCACTTCCAGGTGCATACGCTGCGGGCTACCCGGGGCATACGTACTTAAACCTACAATGCCAACAGCAAGCCAACCCTTCAGTATATCAATAAACAATACGAGAAGTCCTGCTTTTTTCCCCAAAACCCTTACTGAGTTGGTAGCTCCGGAATTACCGCTGCCATGCTTACGCACATCAACATCAAAAAACCTTCTTCCAATCCATACCGAGGTGGGTATAGAACCTATAAGATATGCTATTACAGCAAGAATTATATCTTGTAAACCAATCAAAACGAGCGTATGTTAATCAACAAAATTAACAAACAATATGCTTCGCAGTGCTGAGAAATATCAGCCCAGGTATGTTTTTAGAATTTTACTTCTCGAATTATGCCGTAACCTTCTGATTGCCTTATCTTTAATTTGTCTTACCCGTTCCGGTGAAATTTCCAGTCTGCGGGCTATTTCTTCAATTAACAAGGGTGGTTGTATATTACTTAACCCGAAATAATATTTTAAAACATCGGCCTCCCGGGTTGGAATAGTAGATAATGTCCTGGTTATCTCTACTTTTAATGATTCTTTCAATAATTCGCTTTCCGGATTCACTGCATCATCATCCCTTGTAACATCATACATGTTACCATCATCGTCGTCTCCACCCAAAGGAGCATCCATTGATATGGTCCGGGCATAGTTCTGCATGGATAACCGTATGTCATCTTCCGTGATCTTTGTCATTTCAGACACTTCTTCGGGCGTGGGCTCCCTGCCATATTGTTGTTCCAATCTTGAAGTAGCCTGTGAAATTTTATGTATAGCATTGATTTTGTTCACCGGCAAACGCACCAGCCTTGAATTTTCGGCTAATGCCTGGTGTATGGTCTGGCGAATCCACCACACAGCATAGGATATGAATTTGAATCCTTTTGAGTGGTCGAATCTTTTGGCTGCTTTTAGCAGGCCAAGATTGCCCTCGTTAATAAGATCCTGTAGGCTAAGTCCGCGATTTTGATATTGCTTGGCAACTGAAACTACAAACCTGAGGTTTGCTTTTGTAAGTTTTTCCAACGCCTCATCATCACCGGTCTGAATTCTTTTAGCAAGCTCCACTTCTTCATCCGGCGTGATCATATCGACACGGCTTATGTCGTGCAGATATTTGTCCAGCCCCGGGGTATCCCGGTTGGTTACATTCTGTGATATTTTTAACTGTCTCATTGGGTGTGTTGTTTAATATGCAATTTAACGATTATATACGTAAATTAGTTACGTTAAGGATTGTTAAAGATTTCAATACTTTTGAACATCTTATTAGACGAATATTTCAACCTGAAAGTTGGGTCATTCCTAATATTAATTTTTCACAGTACCGATATACACATTAGACGAATGAAACAAAAAAAACCTTTGATATTAGTCACCAACGATGATGGAATCACATCGCCCGGAATTACCGCTCTTGTAGACGTAGCCTGTGAATTTGGCGACGTATGTGTAATTGCGCCCGATAAACCCCAATCCGGCATGGGCCACGCTATTACAGTTCATTCAGGAATAATGGTTATTCCACAGCAATTTAAAGGGACAAAAGCGGCCTTTAGTTGCACAGGCACTCCGGCCGATTGTGTAAAACTTGGCAAATATCATTTATTGAAAGAAAAACCTGATTTATGCCTGTCGGGCATTAACCATGGTGCTAATATGTCGTTAAATGTGATTTATTCCGGAACCATGTCGGCTGCCCTGGAAGGAGCATTGGAAGGGATACCCTCTATTGGAATTTCACTTTGCAATAATCATACCGGGCAAAGTTTAGATGCTTCTAAAAAAGTAGTAAAGATTTTACTCGAAACATTTCTTATTAACAAACCCGATAATAATTTATGCCTGAATGTAAATGTGCCTGATATACCATTCCACGAAATTAAAGGTCTGCGTTTTTGCCGTCAGGGCAAGGGAAACTGGAAAGAACATTACGATGAACATAAAAATGAAAACGGGGAGGAATTTTTATGGCTTACCGGGAAATTTGAAAACTTTGAAAAACGGAAAACGGATACCGACCTTTGGGCGCTCGATAATAATTATGTTTCAGTTGTGCCCATTCATGCGGACATGACGCATTATGAAGAGTTGGAGAAAGTGAAAAAGTGGGAAGTGCAGTGGTGATCACACTATCAATTTTGGGGTAAAGATATTTTCATATATTTGATTATTACAAAATCCCGTTGAAAAAATACTTTACTCTTTTACTTTTCATTTTTCCCTCCTCATTCTTCATTTTGAAGGCACAGGATCTTCGCATGATTGATTCACTTCACGAGGAGCTGAAAAAATTTGAAACCGGTAAAAAAGAATTAGATGGGAAAACCGCTCCATTAATAGATAGTGTTAAGGCACATCTATTTTATGAAATTTACAATTCTTACAAAGGAAGCGATTATGACTCTGCATTAGTATACGCGCAAAAGTGCTTGATGGTATCCGAAAACATTGGATACAAAGAAGGTACGGCGAACGGATATACAGGCATAGCGGATATTAATTGCGACAGGGGCAACTATCCCGGGGCTCTTGAAAATTTGCAAAAGGCGTTGCCCATTTATGAAGAAATTGGTGATCGGCCCGGCCTTGCGAATACTTATTTGGGAATGGGGAACAACTACATTAGCGAAGGCAATGATGCTGAAGCATTGAATAATTACCTGAAGGGTTTGCGGTTGTTTGAAGAAACCGGAGACAAAAAGAATATTGCGCGATCCTATTGTAACATAGGAACTATCTACCAAAACCAGGGTAACTTTCAGGAAGCGTTAAAAAACTATCAAAAGGCATTGACATTGTCCGAAGAAATCAACTTCATACGCGGCATTGGTGTTGCCAAGGAAAGTATAGGAGCCATTTACCAGGAACAAGCCAACCTGCCTGAAGCGTTAAAAAATTATAGAGAGGCCATAACGCTATATAGAAGAATGGGAGACAGTGGTGGCATTGCCCGGACCTATAATTCTATAGGGAGCATATATAATGACGAAGATAACTCTTCCGAAGCTATACAGTATTATGTAAATGCTATAAATATTTATGAAGCAAATAAAAGCAAACCCGGTATTTGTGAGGCAAATATTGGCATCGGCATAGCCTATGAAAAACAGAATAATTTAAAGGAAGCCCTGAAATACGTTACACTTGGGCTTTCGATGGCATTAGAGATAAATGCGAAAGAGCTGGTTCAACGGGCATATGGGAAACTTGCTGAAATAAATTTAAAATTGGGCAATTATAGATCTGCCTATGAAGATGAACATCTGTTCAAGCAATACCACGATACCGTTTACAGTAATGAAACGGAAGAAAAACTGACAGGCCT
>DATHNK010000514.1:0-5204 GCA_035486075.1 Bacteroidia bacterium | reverse complement strand
ATATTACTTATAGCCATATTCCATGTGAATGCGCAAAAAAGGGCGGAAGCTAAGGCCAATTATATGGTTGACCATATTTCACAAGTATGTACGTTATCACCCGATCAGGCTGAAAAATTGTACCCGGTTGCAGAAAATTATATACAAACCCGCAAGGCCAATAAGCAACAATATGCCAACGACCCTGAAACACTGAAAAACGCTAACAAGACCGCCACTATAAACTACAGGACCCAGCTTAAAACTATACTTTCCCGGGAACAAATGGAAAAACTCAAGGCTTACAACACCCAGCAAAGAGCTAATAGGAAAGGTCCCCGGGGAAGCCAGGAAGATAATGGTGAACAGCCTGACCCGCAATTAGAACAGTAATAATTCAGATAATTACGATATGCTTTTTCTTTTAGGCTCACCTCGCTACTTTAAATGCAATATTTAAGTGCCTCCCGCCAAACTAAAGAAAACTGTATCCATTTAAAATAAAATTTGTACTTTTAAACCACCAATACAAAAACAACATCTAATTATTAAACTCTTAACACCATGAAAAAATTATTTTTAACTTTTGGAATCTTCCTTGCGGGAATGCTTTTTGTTAATGCACAGGATAAGGTAACTACTGGAGCAACAAAATTAATTAACAAATTAACGGAAGTTTGCTCACTTACCCCTGATCAGGCTGCAAAATTACAACCTGTAGCTGAATCTTTTGTAAAGGCACATAAGGATAATAAACAAAAATATGCCAATGATCCGGCAGGTTTGAAAACCGCCAACAAATCGGTAAATTCAACCTATAAAAGCCAATTACAAGCTGTTCTTACACCAGACCAAATGAAAAAATTTGCAGTTTACAACGCTCAAAAAAAAGGTAACAAACAAGGCGGAGGACAATCAACCGGTGAACAGGAATAATTTTATTCACATATAATAAAAGCCCTGATTTTTTCTAATCAGGGCTTTTTTGTTTTCAGACTTCCAAAAATTGTTTAGGCTTCTATCCTTTCCAAATAAATATTTCATGTTATATTTGTCATCAATTTTCATCCCATGAAATACATTATTAATTCTTTACATTACTCTTCTCCTATGAAAAAATTGGTTTTAGTCCTCGGAATCGTTTTGGTTGGCTTTGGATGTTCCACCCATGGCCCTTCCAATAAACCGGAAGATAAAATGGCCAATAAAATGGCTGATAAGCTATCAACTGTTTGCCAGTTAACACCTGAACAAAGAGGCACTCTTGTTCCGATCATTACTAAGTTTGTTAAAACCAAGATGGATAATAAGGATAAATATGCAAGCGACCAAACGGCATTAATAAAAGCTGATTCCATAAACAGAACTACTTACTTGGATACCCTTAAAAAAATTCTATCACCAGACCAGTTTGCAAAGCTGAAAGCATTTCACATGCAGCAAAGGGCTAATAAACAAGGGGGGAAACCCGGCGGAGACCCGGATAACGGAGGACAGGAATAAATACTTTTAACCTGCTATTAAATTAAAGCTCTGATTTTTCAGGGCTTTTTTATTTAGCACAATACACCTCTTTATTTCACTAAACTATTTTATTTAAAGGATAATCTTACATTTGTGCCTCAACTATCAAACTAAATAAAATGAAAAAGCTTATTCTAGCCCTTGGCATGCTCCTGACCGGAGTATCTGTCGTTTCCGTTCAAGCCCGCAGTGTTTCAGTGTTTCAAGCCCAACAAAATGATGCGGCGTCCAAACGCCTGGAATCTATAAAAAAAGCATGCAACCTTAGCCCTGACCAAACCACCAAAGTGCAGAGTTTGCTGAATGATTACGAAGCAACCCAAGCTGCCAATGAAAAAGCCAATAAAGGAAATGCTGCAGGATTGAAAGAGGCTAACAAAAAGAACAGCTATGATTTCAATCAAAAATTAGCTAAAGTGCTCACACCTGAACAATTGAAAGCCTTAAATACAAATGACGCTGCCTACAGTAAGGAAAAGAAAGCCAAGTAAATATTCGTAAAAACTTAAAGTCTATGCCTCTGGCATGGACTTTTTTTATTTAGTCCTATACAGTTTTAGGATAGAACTTCTTTTGGAAAAGAAGTATTAAAATAACACCAACTGTTATTGCTGAATCGGAAACATTGAAAACAGGCCGGAAGAATAGGAATTCCTCTGTACCCCAGAAAGGAACCCAGGAAGGGAAATGCCCCTCAATTAACGGGAAATAGAACATATCAACCACTTTTCCATGCAAAAGACCTGCATAACCGCCTTCTTTAGGCATGAATTTAGCCAGTTCATATCCACTGTCGCTGAATAAAACCCCATAAAATGTACTGTCAATAATATTTCCGAGGGCTCCGGCAAATATCAGGGCAAAACTGCTTATTAACCCGGCAGGAGCGCTGCGTTTTACCAGCGTCCATAAGTAGTACCCGATAAGGGTAACAGCTGCAATACGGAATACGCTTAAAAATATCTTTCCATATTGCCCGGAAAACTGCATCCCGAATGCCATCCCGTTATTTTCGGTAAAATGTATTATAAACCATGGCGCTATCTTGTACTCTTCACCCAGAATGAAGTGGGTTTTGATATAAATCTTAAGTGCCTGATCAAAAAGCAGCACAAGAAATATAATGAGTAAAGGCCTTTTCATGAATGGTGAATGGTAAATGGTAAATTATTAATTGTTAATGCAAAATGAGATTCATTCACAATTCACCATTTACCATTCACAATTTTTTATTGGTTGAACTGTTGAACCAGCTTCGCATCAATGCTAAGGGTAGCATGAGGAACCCTTCTAAGCCTTTCTTTAGGAATAAGCTTTCCGGTTACCCTGCAAATGCCATAGGTTTTATTCTGAATACGAACCAATGCATTCTGAAGGTTCTGTATAAATTTTTCCTGACGTAGTGCAAGTTGCGCGGTTTCCTCCCTGGTCAATACATCTGAACCGTCTTCCAATGCTTTGAAGGTTGGAGATGTGTCATCGGTACCATGATCATCGGTATGGCAAAGGGTATTTTTAAGCAATTCATAGTCTTTCTTGGCCTGATCCAATTTATCAACTATAAGAACCCGAAATTCAGCCAATTCCTTTTCAGAATAACGCTTCATTTCTTCTTTAGGTTCCACTTTTGCAGCTTTGATTTCACTGGCTTTCGGGGCTTCCGTTTTCGGAACTGCTACTGGCTTTGCTTCAGCTTTCGGAACAACTTTCACAACCTTCACTTCCTTTTTAGTAACTACCGGAGCTTTTTTCACTTCTGGTTTCGCTTTCTTAGGTTCTGGTTTCTTCATTACTTTCTTTGGTTCTGGCTTTTGTTTTGACTTTATCACTTTCTTTTCTACCTTCTTTTTCACAGGGCTACTTTTTTTGGCAACAGGTTTGCTTTTTTTGGCAACCTTTTTTGGAGCAACTTTTTTTGATGAAGTTACTTTTGCCTTAGGGGTCTTTTTTGCAGGTTTCTTTTTCATATCACCTTAATTAGACTTGTTAATAAAAATAGAAGCACTTAAATTATCAGCTACTTCTACTACAACTGCTTGTCCTTCGTCAAGATTATCAACCATTTCGAAGGAGGTCGCTAAAATTTCGCTGCAAATATAGGCAAAATTATTCTTAATGGCGCTTTCCAGCACTATGTTGCTTTTAATTTGAAGTTTTATCTTATCCGTTACTTCATAATTTTTTTCCTTTCGCAAATTTTGAATACGGTTCACCAATTCGCGGGCTATACCCTCTTCTTCAAGGTCTTTTGTTACAGTGGTGTCCAACGCTACTGTTAGCTTTCCATCTGACATCAGGTGCCAGCCAGGTATATCTTCCGAGGTTATTTCAACATCTGTTAATAAAAGTTCCACTTCCCTGCCCGACAGGTTCATACCGTATTTACCGGTCTTTTCCAGATACTTGATCTCTTCCATGCCGAAGCTCGCAATAGCAGCAGCAGCTTCCTTCATTAAAGGGCCAAGCTTTTTACCCAGTTCCTTGAAGTTTGCCTTTATCTTCTTATTCAACATGCCTTCCGTATCATGCACATAATGCAATTCCTTTACGTTTACTTCTGCCAGAATAAGTGCCTTCACCGAGTCAATCTGATGCTTTAAATTTTCATCCAGAATAGGAATTAATATCTTATTAAGCGGTTGACGTACACGAATATCTACCTTTTTACGCAAAGCGAGTGTTAAGGAGCAGATCCGTTGAGCCAAATCCATTCTTTCTTCCAAAGTCGAATTAATATTTTTTTCGTCCCAACCAGGAAAGAGAGAATGATGTATGCTTTGAACCTTTTCTTTGCCTGAAACACCATTTAAATCGGTAAATAATTTTTCAGAAAAGAAAGGAGCAATAGGAGCTATTAATTTGGCAATGGTCTCCAAGCAAGTGTATAAAGTCTGGAATGCTGCAATTTTATCCTCACTATATTCCCCTTTCCAGAAACGGCGACGGGATAAGCGCACATACCAATTACTGAGTTGGTCGGTAACAAAAGCTTCAATATCCCTGGCTGCGCGCATAGGTTCGTATGTAGCATAAAACTCATCTACCCTTTTGATTAATGAGTTGAGAACTGAAAGAATCCATTGGTCCAGTTCAGGCCGCTGGTCTACCGGTATTTCTTTTTCTGAATAATTAAACCCGTCGATATTGGCATAAAGGGCATAAAAAGCGTAAGTATTGTAAAGAGCCCTGAATAGTTTGCGTTGAACTTCAGTTATGCCTTCCTCGTCAAACTTCAGGTTATCCCATGGTTGTGCGTTGCTAATCATATACCAACGGGTGGCATCGGCACCGTATTGCTCAATAATTTTAAACGGGTCAACCGCATTGCCTAGTCGTTTGGACATTTTATTGCCATGTTTATCCAATACCAATCCGTTTGACACCACATTTTTAAATGCAACCGAATCAAAAAGCATACTTGCAATAGCGTGAAGGGTGAAGAACCAGCCACGGGTCTGGTCCACGCCTTCTGCAATAAAATCTGCCGGGAAGTTCTCTTTGAATTTTTCCTGGTTTTCAAAAGGATAATGCCATTGTGCATAAGGCATAGAACCTGAATCGAACCAGACATCAATCAGGTCAGACTCACGAGACATTTTTTTGCCGGAAGCTGAAACCAAGAAAATATTATCGCAATACGGTTTATGGATGTCTCTTTCAGGGGTGTTCCACTTGCTTTTCTTTAAATCCTCCTCGGTCAT
>DATHNK010000513.1:0-3449 GCA_035486075.1 Bacteroidia bacterium | reverse complement strand
GCACAGCAGCCTATGCAGCTTCGGCAGGATTGCCTGCACCAATGGCTCTTGTAGTTATTTCAGGAATTATTGCTCTCCTCGGGGCATTAAGCATCATACTCGGATACAAGGCAAAACTCGGCGCATGGCTCATTGTGCTGTTCCTTATCCCGGTGACTTTCACCATGCATAAATTCTGGACTGTTACTGACCCTATGCAGGCACAGATAGCAATGTCGCTGTTCATGAAAAACATTGCACTGATCGGAGCAGCATTAATGATTACCTATTTTGGTGCGGGGCCTGTAAGTATAGATGCATCAAAAGGAAAGGAATAAGCGCATGTTTTAAAAATAACCGTATAGTGTAAAATATGTAAGACTTTTCTATTAGCATGTAACGCCTTAAATGGCTGTATTTCTAATCTTTGCGCTTTACATATTTATGAACTGATACCTCTCAAATAACCTGATTTTTTTAAAATAATTTAAACAAAAACAAACAAAAATGGACACAGTAGAAAAAACAACAAGCCCTAAAGTCTGGACTTTAGACAAAGCACATGCAAAACTCGGATTTGCAATTACCCACATGATGGTATCGGAAATTGAAGGTTCTTTTAAGAACTTTGATATAAAATTCAATGTACCGAATGATGATTTCTCCGGGGCAGAAGTAGAAGTTACTGCCGATGTGCATAGTATTGATACTGCCAATGAAATGAGGGATAATCATTTAAAACAAGCTGATTTCTTTCATGCTGAAAAGAACCCTACCCTTACTTTCAAAAGCAAATCATTTGTGAAGGTAGCCGATAAAAAGTACGCCTTAAACGGAGACTTAACCTTCAACGGGGTTACCAAAAATGTTAGCCTGGATGTAAAAGGAAACGTGGTTCAACATCCTATGAAGCCAACCATTACTATTGCTGGGTTTAAAATATCAGGCGAGGTAAAACGTTCGGATTTCAATTTTGGTGGAAATTTCCCGGCAATTGCACTTAGTAATGATGTGGCTATAAACTGTAACGTGGAATTTACTGCGGAGTAAGCTAGATAGAGCGTGAATTAGTGAAATCCCCGGAGGTTGAAGAACCGGGGATTTTTTTATTTTCCCCAAACCCTTAAAGGGGTTTTAAATATATGCCTGCCGGGCTCCGGCTAGCACTTATCCTCTTCACAAGATTCATTCCCGTATTCCGATTCAAGGGTGATGTGGTGAATATTGTTGTGTTCCAGTTCGTGTTTCAGGTTGTGCTTTATTTTCTGTTCTTCAGTATTGGTTGTGCCTTGCGGCAGCACCAGGTGGGCAGTCAATGCATTTTCAGTAGTACTGATGGCCCAGATGTGAATATGATGCAAATCTTTCACACCTTTTATTTTTAATGCCTTGTTGCGAATATTTTCAATACTGATACCTGTCGGAACAGCATCCAAGGAGAGCCGCAAACTATCGCGCAATAGATTCCAGGTGCCGGTGAGGATGACCCCCGCGACTACCAAACTCAAAATACTGTCAATAACGTACCATCCTGTATAGATGATTACAATTCCACCTATTACCAGCGCCAAAGAGACAACCGCGTCGGATAACAAGTGCAGGTAAGCGCTTTTTATATTCAGGTCCTTTTCTTTATTACGCATAAATAGCATAGCTGATATTCCATTAACGGCAATCCCTATTCCGGCAACTATAGAAATGGTCAGCCCGGGCAAGGGTTCCGGTTTGATGATACGATGCACAGCCTCAAACACTATTGCACCTATGGAGACAAGGAGTATAACGGCGTTTATAAGTGCAACAAAAACGGAGGTTTTGCGATAGCCGTAGGTATATCGCTCATTCGATTTTATCTTCATCATCCGGAAAGCAAGCAATGACAGGGCCAGCGTACCTACATCAGCCAGGTTGTGCCCGGCATCCGAAAGCAACGAAAGGGAGTTGATAGTAATTCCTACAATAACTTCAATAACAACAAAGGAGAAATTGAGAATGATACCAATAATAAAAGCGGTATTCACCTCTTCAGCATGAACGGTATGATGATGATGCCCGTGATGGCTATGATCGTGGTCGTGTGCCATTAATAAGGAGTATAAATTTTAAATGCCGGATATAGTTTGTTATGCAAATAATTTAATAGAAATAATTGAGATTGCTTCGTTCCTCTCAATGACGATAGGGCTTTTTGCGGGAACTTACAGAACCATAATTCGTCATTGCGAGGAACGAAGCAATCTCTGTAACATACCTTGATAATCATATCTTCATTCTGACTTATTTGTATTTTTTTATTTCTTCTTTAATGGCATCGTATATTTTCTTATTGATCGGAGCCAATGGCAAGCGAACATGGGCTTCGCACAGGCCCATAATTTCCAGGGCTGCTTTTATACCACCGGGGCTGCCATCGGCAAACAAAAGGTTTGTTATGGTAGTGAGTTTATAATGCAGTTTTCGTGCAGCATCATAATTACCTGCTATAGACTGTCTTGTCATTTCAGAAAAATCTTTAGGATAAGCGTTGGCTACAACTGAAATAACTCCATCTCCCCCACAAGCCAATATAGGCAATGTTATCAGGTCGTCTCCGGATATAACCATGAAGTTTTTCGGGCGGTTTTTGATAATGTTCATTATCTGTGCCAAGTTGCCGGAAGCTTCTTTTATTCCAATTATTTCTTCAAAATCATTGGCGAGGCGTAATGTGGTTTCATCCGTCATATTGCAGGCAGTTCTTCCCGGAACATTATAAAGAATAACGGGCAGGGGAGCGGCTTGGGCAACTGCTTTAAAATGCAGGTACAAGCCTTCCTGGTTAGGGCGGTTATAGGATGGGGCGACCGATAGTATGGCTGAAATACCTGATAGATCAGTAGAATCTAACGAGTGAATTACTTCAGCCGTATTATTTCCGCCAATGCCAAGTATAATTGGAACTCTGCCATTGGCAACTTTCACAATATGCCGGGTTACTTCATATTTTTCATCTTTGCTCAATGTTGCTGATTCCCCCGTGGTCCCCATGGCTACAATATATTCCACCTTTCCTTTAATAAGGTGCTGAACAATCTTTTCAAGTCCTTTGAGATCTACGCTTCCTGTTTTGGTGAATGGCGTTACAATGGCAACTCCGGTGCCTTTCCCCACCCTTGCAGGTATTGTTTTGCTGTTTTTTGCTGGCATGATTTTTCTTATTTTAAAGATGCAAAGGTATCAATTATAAAAATTAGTACTTTTAGAACCAAAAGAAATAAGCTGGATCAGATGGTAATAACATTTTTCAAAGGAGCTATACTTGGTTTTTCCATGTCGATTATCTTTATCGGGCCCGCCCTGTTTGCCTTGATACAAACCAGTATAAAAAATGGCTTCCGGTCTGCAGCAGCATTGGCTCTGGGAGTCGCTATCAGTGATGCTTTTTTTATAGCGCTTGCCTACCTGGGCGCAGAACAATTTTTAAGCAACCC
>DATHNK010000512.1:0-2946 GCA_035486075.1 Bacteroidia bacterium | reverse complement strand
AAAAAATATAAGGAATATTACAATAAATAATCCGAATAGAAATTTTGCAATAGAAGCAGCTCCCGCTGCTATACCGGTAAATCCGAAGATTGCCGCAACAATTGCAATTATAAAAAATATGGCCGACCACTTAAGCATATAGAATTCATTTAAAGGTTATTTTAATTGAGCCCCGGCTTTAAGTTCCGGGGCTTTTTTATCTCTAAGATCAAAATGCAGTTTCCTCTTTTTTACCTTTTCCACTTTTTCCTTTATCATGGTTACCATGTTCATAAACTTCTTCCTTGCCTTCATCATCCGTTACTTCATTTTCTTCGTCCTCCTCCCCTTCAACAGGACGTACCGGCTTGTCTTTGGGTTCCTGGGGTTTTTCTCCCGGCCGGTTGGTAGTACTTGCCTGAGAAGGTTTGTCTTTTGGACGTGGCGGTTGCTCTTGTTTTCCAGATTGAGATTTTTCAGAGGTTTCAGGTTTGTAACCTACCTCCCTGCGAGAACCTGATTGTGAACTTGATTCAGCGCTTTTGTCCGATTGTTGTTGTTTTGACTTTTCAGAGTTTTCATCTCTTCCTTGATTTTTTTCCTTTTGATTATTCATAGCACTTAGGTTTAATTATTGTTAATTGTTTTCCGAAAGCAAAATAACAATACCAATTTCGGCTTTGTATTATTTTTTCGGTGAATCCTATTAATCTCCCTATTAAGTAGCGATAGCAGACGGTTGAATTTTTATTTATAGTATCTTTTTTATTAAGACTTCTGCCGGAGGCCACTATAAACAAGGTAATAATAATAGAACGCTCTTAGCTGATAATGCTTCCAAAAATTCATCCCCCACTTTTAATGATTCGGACTTGAATTTATTGCTCTTGCCGAATAAATTGTAATTCAGTGGTTGATGGTTTTATTTTTATACAAAATCATATTCTATGAAAACCACAATTATTTCAATTATTATCGGGCTTGGATTAAGACTAATTACTCAGACTCAGGCACCGTTACCGTCTAATCAAACTGCTGAATTATCAAAGGAAAGGACAGTTCCTGCCGTTCAAAGGATTGAATCAATAAGTAGTTCTCAAAAAAATAAAATATGAAAAACCGGAAGAAATTCTTAAATGCATTTGATGAATTTTCATCCAAAGTAGCCAATTTCACCGGATCATCAATGGCTTTTATAGGAGCATTTGCCATTATAATAATTTGGGCAGGCACAGGACCTGTATTCGATTTTTCCGTCACTTGGCAACTTATTATAAATACCGGCACAACCATTACCACTTTTTTAATGGTGTTTATCATACAGCGTGACCAAAATAAAGACACAATGGCCATACAATTAAAATTAAATGAGTTGATAGCTGTTACAAAAGGCGCCAGCAATAAAGTGTTAAATATAGAGGACCTTACAGAAGATGAATTGAAAGTATTAAAAAAATTCTATATACAACTAGGTGAAATTTCGGAAAAGGATAAAATGCCGGGTTCTGAAAAAATGATAAATGCAATAAAGAAAAATGAAAGGAAAGCAAATGCATAAATTGAATTATTAAAGACATGCCTGAAGGCCCATCAATAGTATTGTTAAAAGAAGAAGCGGCAAAATTTGCAGGCAAGAAAGTTATTTCTGTTTCAGGCAATAGTAAAATTGAGCAAAATCGTCTTCTCAACAAAAAAATAAGTTCATTTAAAAGCTGGGGCAAGCATTTTCTCATCTGTTTCAAATCATTTACAGTCCGTGTTCATTTTTTGATGTGGGGAACGTATCGAATAGATGAAAAAAAAGAACAGCCTGTTCGGTTGAGTATCACTTTTAATAATGGTGAAATAAATTTATATTCCTGTTCTATTAAAATTTTGGAAGGAGATGTAAATACTTATTATGATTGGAGTTCGGATGTAATGAATGATGTGTGGGATGCAAAAAAGGCAAGAGCCAAATTGAAAAGTATTCCTGACAAGCTTGTTTGTGATGCCCTATTGGAGCAAGATGTTTTTTCGGGTGTGGGAAACATTATTAAGAACGAGGTTCTATATAGGGTACGTGTTCATCCGGAATCATTGGTGGGGAAAATACCCGCATTGAAAATTAAAAAAATGATAGAGGAAGCCCGTAATTATAGTTTTGAATTTTTAGAGTGGAAAAGGAATTTTGAATTAAAAAGCCACTGGCTGGTTAATACAAAGAAAATATGCGTAAGATGCAATCTTCCCATTATTAAAAAATATACCGGAATTAAGAATAGGAGAAGTTTTTTTTGTGAAAGCTGCCAGACATTATATAAATAAATTTTAATTATGAACTTATAATAACTGGAACAGGTAACAGCCATTAATCTGTAGTTTTAAACACATGCACACTTCAGTGTTCATCGAAAACTCGAAAATTAAATTCTTCCTTATGATTATTTTGTATTTGTTCCTATAACCCAATAATTACGCGGCAACATGAAACCTAATATTCCAGAAACAAAATATAAAAGAGTAGTTATTATAGGCGGTGGATTTGGCGGACTTAAGCTTGCACGCAATCTTTCTGGTAAAAAATTCCAGGTCGTTTTACTTGATAAGAATAATTATCACCAGTTTCAACCCCTGTTTTACCAGGTAGCAACATCGGGGCTTGAACCGAGTACGATTTCTTTTCCGTTTAGAAAGATATTCCAGGGAAATGAGAATATGCACATACGCATTACTGAAATTACCTCGGTTAATCCGAAAGAGAGTTATATAGTTTCCGGCATCGGCAAAATAAAATACGATTTTTTGGTGCTTGCCACAGGCGCGGATACTAATTTTTATGGGAACTCTAAGATCAGGGAATATGCTTTACCTATGAAATCCGTTGCCGAAGCATTAGACATAAGAAACCGGGTACTTGAAAACTATGAAAAAGCGCTGGTAACAGAAGATAAAGACGAGCAGCTGGCCCTTATGAATATTGTAGTG
>DATHNK010000511.1:0-8245 GCA_035486075.1 Bacteroidia bacterium | reverse complement strand
GCAGTAGCAATTGAATCGGTAATACCTAATAAACTCTGGCTTTGTGCTGTAAACGAGGCGCAAACTAAAGCTGCACCAAGTAATAGTCTCTTATGTAATTGCATAAAACTTAGATCTCCTATTTTTTGTAAGGTTTCATTGTGGCAGTAACTGTAACATCTACATTATCGGCCACGTTCATACTAAGAAAAGAAGGAAGTTTAATATTATAATCGGCAATTTTAACATTGAATTTCGCGTAAATGAATAGCACCCCGCCCTTAACTGTTATAGTACCAGGTACTGTTATTTGTTTTTTAACACCGTGCATATCCATGGTTCCTGTAACTGATACGTTATAAGTTCCATCTTCTAAATAATCAACATTGCCGCTTATTTTACCGGTAAATATGGTTTTAGGAAACTTAGAAGATTCCATATAATCTTCATTGAAGTGTTCCTTCATCAGAGACTTAGGAAACTCAAAAGAAGTATTTACAAGGCTCACGTCAAACTCTCCGGTTGCTATACTCATAATAGGTTTGCAGATGGTGTTCTTAGCGTCAATATTTTCTGCTTTGGTTTCCGAAAAGAATGAAACCTTCGCTGAATCCGCCATATATATCTGCCCATAGCTTTTTCCTGCAAAAATGCCACAGAATAAAAAAATTGAACCTATTATTTTTTTCATAAAAATTTAATTGTTTATTATTACTTAGACCAGGGAATTATAGAATAGCTTATTTAGGCGCACCGGCAATAAGCCATGCTTTGATCTTGTATTTTGTACAAGAATCCCATCCCGGTTGAGGTGTTTTAGGCATAGGATAGTTAGTAGTGGCCGGGTTAAACATAATTTGATAAAACTGGCTGTATGCAGGGCCACCGGTTGCATAAATACTTAATTTACCATACGTAGTATAGTTAGCACCCGGGTCGCCAGCGGTATGGCAACCAACAACAGCACATTGGGCATTTATTATAGCTTGTATTGTCTTTGTGCCACTTGAATAAGTATATCCGGTAGTATCACATCCGGGAGGCAGTCCACTGCTTGCTCCGCCGGGTCCTGTACCTGCTGGAAGTACGCCTTCTTTGTTCACGCATGAGTTTATTGCAAGAATGCAACCAAACAAACCCATAGCAAGAAATACTTTAGTCTTCATACTATAAAATTAAGAAAAAACCCTGATTTATTACTCAACAACAACCTTTTTGTAGGAAGCCTGATCACCCTGAATTACCTGTATCAGGTATATTCCCGGGGCAACTGAAGGCATTCTGAGAGACTGGTTATGGTCTCCTGCAGTTTGCTCAGCTGATGATAGGGTGCTAACTTCTTTACCATCTATGGTATATACTTTAATATCTACCTGTTTGTTTTCCTGTAATGAGTAACTAACATTGAACATATCTTTAATCGGGTTAGGATACACACTAATTTCATTGGTGTTTGCATCAGTAACTTGTGCTATACTAACAGTACTTGCTTGTTTAAAGTGAACAGAATCAAAAAATATCCATCCGCTACTTTGATTATCGCTCGAACCACAGTTAAAACAACCGAAGAATCTTACAGCACCTACACCAGGGGTTGGAGCGGTCCACTTAAATGACCATTTGGTAGAATCTGTACCAGTATAACTACTCGATGTATGGGTTATCCAATCGGTCGAACCAATTGTTGTTGAACCAGCTCCAGATGTAGTAATATTGGCAAGTTTACCAATAAGTGCACCGGTTGATTGATTTTGAGGTGTACATTCAAAACCAAAATTGCTGGTATGGCCAGATGTAAGACATTGTGCCATACAGGTAATGGTATATGTTGCGCCAGGGTAATATCCGGTAACAGGTATGTTAGATGTTATCCACTTTACATTTCCCTTATTAGAACTATGACATCCAGTACAATCACCAGAATTATTTGCCTCATCGTATGGAGAACCGGAGCACCCTGCAATTGAACTACCGCCTGAAGCCCGAGAAGAAACCGATTGAATGTCGGCAAAGAAAATAATTCCTCCAACAGTAAGGAAAACAGAAAGTTTTAATAAATGTTTTTTCATAAATTTTTGTGTTAAATAATTATTACCAGGGTTATGTTATTTAAATTTATGGGGTTGCTAAACTATACAATGAACATCTTAATTCCAACTATTTCAACTGCTTTAATGCACTGATTTTCTTCATTATTCACGCTTCACCTATATATAGATGAGATAAATGGACAAATGGTTGGGTGAAGAATGAAAAAAATCATAACACGCTGATTATCAAAATTATCCAGTAATAGTTAATTTTGTTCCACTAAGCGAGGTATTATACTTTTTTACTCCGCTGGTGGCAGGGCCCTGAGTAACATTACCATTTTCATCAAACTTTGACCCGTGACAAGGACAAGGGAATGACTTGTCGCCATCAAACTGTATTGTGCAGGCAGCATGCGGGCAAACATCATAAAGTGCCACGAAATTCCCACTTTTCTCTCTGGCTATAATAATATTGCTTTGGCTGTAATAAACATAGCCACCCTTGTTTTGCAATGCGCTATATTGCGATGTACTAATGTCAATAGTGAAGTTTACTGAAGGGGCCGCCGCTTGCTGATTACTTGCCTTTTGGCAAGCCTCCAGAAAAGCGGTTGCACCTGCAACGCCACATGCCAATATTACCGACTTCTGTATAAAATCACGTCTGTCCATAAAACAAAATTTAGCTACTCTCTGTTTCTATGAATATAGATGAGTGGTATTAGCTAATAGTTGGGTGACAAGGAATATAATTCCTTGTTATTTTTATAAATGACAGGTAATTCCAGCACCAATACCCAAATAAGGCGGAGCATTTTTTGCGCTTGAAAATATAGGTGAGCCTTGCAATGAAGGCTCAAGGAATATTGAAAAATTATTGAACACCTTATAGGCAATACCCGGTGCAATATAAAATGAGCCGTATATTTTCTTTGAATTATCTATACCCTCTGTTGCATTGCCCTGATTCCATGCAAAATCTTGCCAATGCATGGTCATTTCTCTATGAGCAACTATATTAAACATAGCACCACCAGTAATGTATAACCCAAACTTACCTGCGGTTATGAAATTATATTTTAGCTGTACCGGAACGCTTATATAATTTACAATTTCCTTTCCGCTAACAATCATAAAATCACCTGCACTTGGGCTTGTGCCATAAGGGCAAGATACAGTTCCCGCACTTGTTTGAAAAGAATAGCCTATTTCTCCATCTGCCTGCTTTTGAGCATAAATGGTGGCAGGTGACACAGAAACATTAAAATTATAAAACAAACATCCTGTAGTAATTGTCCAATGCTTTGAAATATTATAACCAATCTTTATTCCAATTGTATATGGGTTTATCTCTTCTTCATTTGCACTTACATTATTCTTGGTCACAATATCCGAAGATTCATTTTCAAGTAATTCATCAGACATATATGGTTCATAGAATACTGAAAGTGACATTCTTGATAAAGTATTTTTATGGTCAGTACCCTTTATTCCAGTCAGAACCGGATCGACATGATCAGGCGTAATTGTTGGGGCCTGGTTATTGATCAATGGTATAGAAACCTTATCTGTATTCGTTAAAGCCAACAGGTTATCAGTATTTGATATGCTATTACTTTGTATACCAGGTTTATTTTGCCCACTATTTTCATCATTACTATTTACATTCTGCTGAACCGGAATATTGGAAGCTGTAGAAACAGTAGAAGATTTTGATGTTCTGTTTTCCCTCACGAAAGAGTGATTATTTTTAGAAGAATGCGAAGAAGCCGTTGTATTAAACGCTAAAGCATTTTGTTTTGCTACCCTTGCCATCTTCTTTTTTATAGAAGTGTTCGTTTGAACAGCATATTGAGTTTTAGATGCAATTACTTTATGCTTTTTAGTTAAAGGTTTCTTTTGCTCCGCTACAGGCTGAAGTTTTTCCTGGTTTGCAGAAACAGATGCTATCGGAGCACCATTTGATATTGATATAACACTCTTATTCTGGTCACTATTCTGCTTTTCAACAACCACAAGTTTTTGGCTAATGTTACTGAGTTGCCTTTGCGTATAGATAAGATATGCAGAAAGAAACACCAAAGCTGCAGCTAATGAAGCAGCAATTAATTTCCAGTTACTTATGGCTCGGCTATTGGCAAGATTGCTTTTGAACAAAGCATCCTCTGATGCATTTATCCAAAAGTTTTCAGAAGGCTGTGTCTCCATCTCATCAATGGAGTCCCTGAAAATTTTATCAATATTATCGTTAGTAAGCTTTTCGCTCATTATAAAGTTCTGCAATAAGAATGTTCCTGGTTATTTTCTTTTTCAATAAGGTCCTTGCATCCGACAGGTTCGATTTTGATGTGCCCTCGGCTATTCCCAATCTTTCTGCAATTTCCTTATGTGTCATATCTTCAAAAACATATAAGTTAAATACCATTTTATACATTGGCGGAAGTTCTTGTAACATTTTCATTAGCTCCTTTGCATTTATCTGGCTTAATACATCATCAACACTTATCTGGTTTTCAGCATCTTCCACATTCATTACCGGATATATATTGGCCGATTTCCGGTAATGTTCAATGGATTTGTTCACCATTATCCTGCGTATCCATCCTTCAAAAGAGCCTTCCATTTTAAATTGCACCAGTTTTTCAAATACCAGCACAAAACCTTCCTGCAATACATCTTCCGCCTCAAAACGATTATTGGTATACCGCATGCACACCGTAAGCATTTTAGCTGCGTAGCGTTTGTAAAGCATTTGTTGAAAGGCCCACGTACCCGCTAAGCAACCCTTTATCAGTTCCTCTTCCGAAATCTTTTGAGACATCCGTCTTTAGTTAAGATGATTCTATTATGTAAATGGTTGGGTTGCCTTAAAAATATACCGGCAATAGGGGGGACCAAATCCATTTTACTGGTACAAATATCCGAATTTTTATCATAATCTGCCAGTTTTTCAGCCATTATAAATAAATATTACTTTAGTTGCGTTAAATCACATAACATATAAAAATTATGGCCTATAGCGTCGGAGACAAAGCAATTGTAAAAAAAGTATTTACTGCAGAAGAAGTTGAACTTTTTGCAGTTCTCTCAACCGATAAAAACCCGGTTCATTTAGATGAGGCCTATAGTGCGACTACAATTTTCAAAAAGAGAATTGTGCATGGTTTCCTGGTAGGTAGCCTTATTTCTGCTGTGCTGGGCAATAAGCTACCCGGTAATGGCTCAATCTACTTGTCTCAAACTATGAATTTTAAAAGGCCCGTTTATTTAAACGATGAAGTTACCTGCATAGTTGAAATTATGGAAATAATTCCTGAAAAATCGATCTATAAACTGAACACCAATTGCTATAACAGCAATAATGAAATTGTTATTGAAGGCAATGCAGTAATTAAATGGTTAAAATAATTATTGCACATGGAAGAAATTCGACTTACCCAATATAGCCATGGCGCAGGATGCGGATGCAAAATATCGCCTAAAATACTCGATACCATTTTGCATTCGGCCAAGCCTTCAATGCCCAATAAAAATCTTATTGTTGGCAACGAAAGTAAAGATGATGCTGCTGTATATGATATAGGCGGAGGAAGGGGCCTTATAAGTACCACCGACTTTTTTATGCCTATTGTTGATGATGCTTTTAAGTTTGGAAAAATTGCATCTGCTAATGCTATTAGTGATGTTTATGCTATGGGCGGAACTCCATTAATGGCCATTGCAATTTTAGGCTGGCCCATAAACAAGGTACCTATTGAAGCTGCCCACCAGGTAATGGAAGGTGCAAGGGAAATTTGCAATGAAATTGGCATTCCTTTAGCCGGCGGGCATAGTATAGATTGCCCCGAACCTGTATTTGGCCTAGCTGTTAGCGGCATGGTTGACTTAAAACACCTGAAACGTAACGATACTGCCAAAGAAAACTGTCTGCTCTACCTTACCAAGCCTATTGGTGTAGGCATACTTACCACAGCAGAAAAAAAAGGCATATTAAAGAAAGAGCATATAGGGTTAGCTGCCAACAATATGATGAAGTTAAATAGCATTGGTGCCAAGTTATCTCTTATACATGGCGTCACCGCCATGACCGATGTAACTGGTTTCGGCCTGTTAGGACACCTTAAAGAAATGTGCGAAGGCAGTAAATTGAGTGCTATTATAAACTTCAATAAAATAAAACTCATTGCTGACCTTGACTATTATCTTGCAGAAAAAGCAGTACCGGGTGGCACAACCCGAAACTGGAATAGCTATGGTGATAATATAGGCCCGCTTACTGACAAGCAACACGATATACTTTGCGATCCGCAAACAAGTGGTGGGATTTTAATTGCAGTTAGCCCTGAATCAAAGAATGAAGTAGAAACTTTGTTAAAGAAAGAAGGACTTAGTGAATATGCTGAACCAATCGGTTCATTGCAGCAATATAAACCTGGCGAACCATTAATTTCAATAAAGTAGTAGTATGGAGAATGTAGATATACGCCCGGCAAAAGAGCATGACCTGCATGGTATTTTAGAAATTTATAATGATGCCATTGTAAATACTACTTCAGTTTATAATTACAAGCCACACACTATTGAAATGCGAAAAAAATGGTTTGCCGAAAAGCAAGCTGCAAAGCATCCTGTTTTTGTTGCAACTATTGATGATAAAGTTGTGGGCTTTGTATCTTATGGGCACTTTCGTGTATGGGCAGCGTACAAATATTCCGTAGAACATTCAGTATATGTTCACCCCGATTTCAGGCAAAGAGGAATAGCAAAAAAATTACTTTCAATAATTATAGATGCTGCAAGGCAAAATGATGTACACGCCATTATTGCAGGCATAGATTCTGATAATGTTTCAAGCATAAAACTGCATAATCAGTTTCATTTTAAAGAAGTAGGGCATTTTAAACAAGTGGGTTATAAATTTGGTAAATGGCTCGATCTGATCTTTATGGAACTGCTATTGGATACCCCTAAGAATCCACAGGAAAATTAACTATTACCTAGCCTCGTCTCTGAAACATTTGTAAGCAAACCCTCGAACAGCTCTTAATGTTTCTTTAGGCGCTTCGTAAAAACCCATGTGTGCAACCTCATCTAACAGCACCACTTTTTTATAGGGAGGTATTTCAGTTTGAGGCATCATCTTTTCCCAATTTATCAAACTGTCCTTTTTACCCAGGATAAACAGAACGGTGTACGGAGCAAATTTCAATACTATCTCACGACTTGGTCTTAGCTTCATGCCCTGCAATGCAGCCACTCCCCCCCTTGCTGATGTGCCTGCAGTTATCTGTTGCAACTTCTTTATGTTGGGGTCAATTTTATTAGCAAATAAATTCATACCGAAAACTTTAATGAATTGAGCAGTATGTTTTTTGGCTGCTTCACTGGCTTTATCACGCTCTATCTTCTTTTCATCACTATCGGCAAAAGCAGTTGAATGGAATAAACAAAGTCCTCTTAAGTTTTCAGGAAACAATTCGGCAAAAGCCAATCCTACATAGCCCCCCATAGAGTGGCCAACTATAATATATCTTCTTAAATTCAATTGCTTTAAAACCTCATGTACGCACTCTGCCATCAGGTCCATAGTATGCACATAGCCAATACTATCACTTTCTCCCAAACCGGGTAAGTCAATTGCAATTACCCTGAAACTTTTTGAAAGCGTTGCTGAAAATTCCTTCCATATTCCCAGGTTTTCGGGGAAGCCGTGCAATAATACTATAGTACGTCCTTTACCTTCATCAGAGTACCTTATCCTTGCTTTACGAAAGGTGGTGTATTTGATCATGCATGCATCAATTCTTCTATCTCGTCCGCTTCAATAGGTATGTTTTGCATCAAATCAACATTTCCCTTTTCGGTAATAAGTATGTTGTTCTCAATACGCACTCCAATTTTTTCTCTCGGAATATAAATGCCCGGTTCGCAGGTAAACACTGTACCGGCTTTGAATGGTAGATGAAAGAACCCTACATCATGTATATCGAGCCCTAAGAAATGCGATGTACCATGCATGAAATATTTCTTGTAAAGCGGAAATGCGGGGTTCTGTTTCTTTATATCCGACATCTTCAACAACTTCAGCTTCACCAATTCCTCTTCCATCAACTCACCTACAGCCGCATTATATTTATCAATGTTATTGCCTTTCACAAGCATTTTACTTGCTCCTCTGAATACCCTTAATACGGCATTATACACCGCTTTCTGGCGTTTGGTGAATTTACCAT
>DATHNK010000510.1:0-8546 GCA_035486075.1 Bacteroidia bacterium | reverse complement strand
CCGTAGCATCATGCGGGTCAAATTTGCTGCCTGCCTTAGTGGCAATAAGGGTTTGAATACGAGGTTCAGCTTTGTATTCGCTAATGTATATAGTCAATCCGTTGGGAAGTGTATAAATACGTCCATTGGTTGGGTCATTGGGAACTGTAACATAGGCGTACTTATCTTTGGGTTTGTTAGTGCAACTTGCAAAAAACAAAAAAACCAGGCACTGAATAAAAATTACTTTTCTCATAGTTTTGGTTATTAATGAAGTACAAATATAATAGGAGAAAGTTCATAAAGGAAAAATCTTTTCTTTATAAACTTTCAATTTATTAAACTCTTACATTATGTGTCCAAGCCCAGCCCCAGTTGATCAACCAGTTTTTCGATCTCCGGATTTTTGCTCTTCATATGGGCATATTTTTCCTGGGCTGTATAAGGCTTTTTCTGGGCATCTGATTTGGCAATATTGATAATCATATTGACCTTTCTCAACCGGAGTTTATCTTTTAAAAAATCAAGCAGATTCATCTTTTCAGTTTCGATGGCCTGTTGGTGAAAAGTACTTTCCACATTCACTTCAAACGATGAAGGATTATCTGCCAATACTTTGGGAACCGTATTTATAAGAATACTGTAAATGCTAATTTTCTTTTCCTTGATGGATTGTGCGTACTCGTTCCAGGCTTCTACCAATCCTGCTTCAGGCAGAGGTTCTGATTTCTCCGGTTCGCCCGATTCCTGCTTTTCCGATGTTTCATTAGCAGCAGGGGTTTCATTTATTATTTTGGTAAAGGATGCAAAATTCATTTTCGGAGCAGCCTTGGGTGGTGTTTCCTGTTTGGGTTCTGCCACTTTGGCAGGTGATGCTACGGGGGGGGTATAGGCAGGAGGTGCGGCAACCTGTCTGGCAGTTGTCGGTACGGGTTCAACATTTTGAACCCGTACAGTTTTTTTCACCGGTGTTAATTCCTGGTTTTCCGGTGCAATTAAAAGGTTGGTGAGTTTTACCAATGTCACTTCCACAAGCAACCGCTGGTTCACTGCCATTTTATAACTCACATCTGTACGGCTGATAATGGAAAGACCTTTAAACAATAACGGCTCTGTATATGCAGAAGCCTGGGCAATATATTTTTCATTAAGAGCACCGCCTTTTTCAAGCAACACAGCTGTTGCAGGATTTTTCGCCACCAATAAATTCCGGAAATGCTCGCCTAACCCATTAATGAATAAGTGCCCGTCGAAACCATTGGCAAGGATTTCATCAAAAATTAAAAGTGCTGAATAAATATCGGCATTCAATATAGCCTGTGTTACCTTGAAATAATAGTCGTAATCGAGGATGTTAAGGTTTTCTATTACCTTTTTGTAGGTCAGTTCTTTACCGGCGAAGCTCACCATTCGGTCAAACATAGAGAGGGCATCACGCATCGCCCCGTCCGACTTCTCGGCAAGTATGTGAAGGGCTTCCGGCTCAGCGGTTATACCTTCTGCTCCGGCAATATAAGCCAGGTGGCTTGCTATATCCTTAATCTGAATCCGTTTGAAATCGAATATCTGGCAACGGGAAAGTATGGTAGGAATTATCTTGTGCTTTTCAGTAGTAGCCAATATAAAAATAGCGTGTGGAGGAGGTTCTTCCAATGTCTTCAGAAACGCATTAAAAGCGCTGGCAGAAAGCATATGAATCTCGTCTATTATATAGACTTTATATTTTCCGGCCTGGGGCGCAAATCGCACCTGCTCTATCAGGGCACGGATATCATCCACCGAATTGCTCGATGCGGCATCTAACTCATGGATATTAAAAGAACGTCCGTCGTTAAAGCTTTTGCACGATTCACATTCGTTACAAGCCTCGGTCTCCGGAGTCAGGTTCAGGCAGTTTATGGTCTTTGCCAGGATACGGGCGCAGGTGGTTTTACCTACTCCCCTTTGTCCGCAGAAAAGGAAAGACTGTGCTAAGTGTTTATTGGCAATAGCATTTTTAAGGGTGTTAACTATGGCACCTTGCCCAACTACATCCTTAAAGGTAGATGGACGATACTTTCTGGCTGATACTACAAAATCCGGCATCGTTTTATTGTCTCAATGTTCCAAAGATAAACAAGAAATGAAAGCAACTCTAAACTAACTATGAAATGTAGGCATTTATCAAACCGGCCAGAACGGAATTTGACTTTATGAGTATCAAAAGAGGATAAAAAAGAAGTTTTGAATATGATTTTTATCATCATTTTGAGGCAAATTATCTGATTATCTAAGGCTCTAAATTATGCTGCACTTTTTGGTGTAACTTTTTTAGTAAAAAAGGCGTAACTTAAGGTAGCAATCACAGCACCTATGAAAACCTACCACTCCTTGCTGATAGCAGCAATTTTATTTCCATTCATTTCTATCGGGCAAATTCAAAGTGTATTACCCGTTTCTACTGCTAAAAATGGCTCACTTACCGCAGTAGTTTACGATTGGGAAGCAATTGGTGTTAACCCGTCTAACCTCGGATGGAGCGATAACCACCAATTTTCATATACTATATTAGATGCCGGAATCAGCGGACAATCTAAAGGAATGAATTTTCCTTCGTTGTTAACTGCCCTTCAATCCGGAAGCCTTACTTCCAGTGCTTTAAGCTGGCAGAGTATTTTGGGAAGCCCCCGTGGCATGAATACCTATGCAGATATTAACTGGTTCGCGCTTTCATTCCGTATTCCAAGTATTCCGGGAGCATTTGCAATAAACCTTCGGGATAGGATAATTGGCAATGCATTTTTGGGCCCCGGTGCATCACAAGCTTTAATTCACAGTACCGATGGCATTTATAACGATGCTACCATCATGTCGTTCTTAAATGGAACATCACTGAATTACCTGCACTACCGTGAAATAAACTTTGATTATGGCGTGAAGATCTTTGGAACAGCAGAAGGCGCGCATGAGGTAACAGACATAAGTAAATGTTTTTCTTTCAGCGGAAAAACACTGGGCGGAAACGACGACCAGGCATCAACCTATGTTGGGGTAGGTTTTAAATATATTTTCGGTGTTGCCGATTTAAATGGAGGAGTATCCGGTGGTGGCATTAATGCTATCTACGACATGTATAATGATTATCCTAATATTCCTGCGGGCTTCTTTAACACGCCCGGACATGGCTATGCTTTTGATTTCGGAGCCAGTGAGATATACAAACGCTGGACCTTCGGCTGGTCGGTTACCGATTTCGGGTCTATTAAATGGAAATATGCCCATGCAACAGTGAACGATACAAGCGTTGCACCTATAAAATATGGCAGCGATTTTATGAATGAATTAAAAAATGGAACACTTGCCAGCTCAACACCTGCACCGGATTATACCACTTATTTACCGGCTAAAATGAGGGTAGGCGCAAGCTATATTTTGAATAGGAGAATCATGTTGTCCGCTGACGCAATATTCCCATTAAATAAAGTGGTTGCAGGCCTGCAAAGCCCTTATTATGCAATTGGCGGACAATGGAAAGCAACCAGAATTATTACCATTTCCACCGGATTTGCAACAACTGCCAATTTCGGATGGGGCTTACCTCTGGGTGTAACTTTTAATGCATCTCACAGAATTGAGTTTTATATGGGTACAACTGATATTACAGCGTACCTTGGTAAGCCCAGCGATGCCAATGTTTCTGCAGCATTCTGGATGTTCAGATACAATTTTTAAAGTTTAGGCGAGTTAAAATCCAATTCCCTAAAGGGAGTGTTTTAAAATAAACTACTTTTGAGCCCCCAATAAAATAATTTGCAAGCGGGTTAAAGGAAAATTTATTTTGAAAGGTTTTATTATTTCCGATATAATAAATAAACGTGCCATAAAAAAATGGGCTGCTCTGTTATTGTTAATTCATTTCCAAGTTGTGGCTTTGAAAGCGCAGCAACCTCAAACAAATGCCAACGGCAAAATTACAGGAAGGATCGTAGATTCGGCTACGGGGCAGGCTGTTGAATATGCCTCCATTAGCCTGGCTTTGCAGGCCGACGGAAAAGAAATAAATGGCATGACCACCGATGATAAAGGTGTTTTTGTCCTCACCAATGTGGCAGATGGAACGTATGAGGTTATGATATTTTTTATTGGGTATAAAGATGGTATTAGAAAGAATATTATTATTGATAAAACAAACTCAAAAATTAATTTAGGAGACATAAAACTAAGCAGCTCCACCGGAAAGTTAGCGGATGTTACTATTTCGGCTGACAAGAGAACAGTAGAATATAAGATTGACAAAACAGTTTATAATGTTGATAAGGACATTACATCCCAAACGGGTGTTGCAACAGATGCCTTGAAAAAAATTCCGGATGTATCGGTGGATGTGGATGGGAATGTAGAATTGCAGGGAAATGCAAATATTCGTTTCCTTATCAATGGTAAACCTTCCACCATCTTCGGAAATAACCTGGTAGATGTGTTGCAGTCTATTCCCGCAAGCCAGATACAAAGCATTGAAGTTATTACCAGTCCGGGTGCAAAATATGATGCTGAGGGGACAGGCGGAATCATTAATATAATACTTAAAAAGAGCACTGCACAAGGTATTAACGGGAATGTTTCTCTTTCCGGCGGTACACGGTTAGAAAACGGGTCTTTCAACCTGAATGCAAGGAAGGGCAAATTCGGGGCGCACGCATTTTTCAGCGGCAATGCAATGCTTACATCCGTTACACCCAGCAGCACAAACCGCACAGGGCAAGACTCTGCATCTACTATTTCACAGCTTGATCAAAACGGTAGCAGTAATTTCAGGAGAGAAGGTTACCAGACGGGTGCGGGATTTGACTGGGATATAACGCCTAAAGATAATTTCAGCGGTGGGTTCAGCTATAACTATTTTGGGAATAATAATATAGGAGCAGCAAACAGGGCAACAATAACGGAGGATGCTTTCGGGAATCCTGTTTCCGATGTGAACGATTTAATTAATACCGCCAGTAATTTTCACGCGCAATTTATTGATTGGAATGCGGAGTATAAAAAAACTTTTGCCAAAGAGGGCCAGGAACTGGACCTGGCTGTCAATTCTTCAACAGGAACAGGAAACACATACTACATGCAAACACAAACCCATTTATTGAATGATTCTGTATTCAATAGTTCTTACGGTAATAACCCCGGATTGGATAAAGAGACAGACTTTTCTATTGACTACACACAACCGCTCGATAGTTCCATAATATTGGAAATGGGTGCAAAAGCAGCAATTTCAGAAATAGTAAGCACGTCGGATGTATACCTGCTCGACCCAATTGCAGATAGCTACAGTTACAATACCACGCAATCATCTTCATTGGATTATAAGGACAATGTATATGCAGCGTATTTCTCAGGAACGTTCAAGCTTTTTAAATGGCTTGATGTGAAAGCAGGGGTCAGGTATGAATATACCCAGATAAATGCTAATTTTTCAACCTCCGGAAATGTTGACATACAACCTTATGGTACCTTAGTTCCTTCTGCCGTTATTTCACATACTTTTAAAAATAATCAATCCCTTAAAATAGCGTACTCACGCAGGATAGAACGTCCGGACTTTATGGATTTGAATCCATTTGTAAATGCCAGCGACCCTAAAAATATTACAACAGGTAATCCTGCATTGCAGCCTGAAATAGGCGATAAGGTAGAACTCGGATATAATAAAACGCTTGAAAAGGGCGGCAATATTTATCTTTCACTTTTTTATCGCGACAATACACACGACATTCAGCCTTACACAATTTATTATCCTACCTATAAGGTGGGCGATTCAACCTATACAAATGTGTCTGTTACTACACGTGAAAATATTGGCAGAGAAGAAAATTATGGCTTCAGTATTTTCGGGCAGATACCCATTCAGCATAAGATCAATTTGCGCTCCAATGTTTCCCTCTTCTATCGCACTATTTATACAGGGCTTAGTACAGGTGGAAACATTAGCGGGTTTAATTACCGCATCAATTTAAACGGCACTTATGAGTTCGGAAAGACATATACTTTTGAAGCTTTCGGAAACTTTAACTCCGCACGCTTAAATGCACAAGGAACATATCCTGCCTTCTTTTCATACAACTTTGCTATTCGCAAACTGATATTCCATAAAAATGGAAGCATAGCTCTTACTGCTACCAATCCTTTTGACAAATATATTTACCAGACAACTACCCTCACCGGAGATAATTTTACTTCGGTAAGTACCCGCGAATTGCCTTATCAGTCATTCGGATTTAACTTCACTTACAAATTCGGCAAGCTGGAATTCAAGAAAGAAAAAGAACCGGAAGATTCCAATTTAAGTTCGCCTGAAGGGAATTAAAAACCATGCAAGACTGTTCTGCATATCCTATAGTTTTTTGTCGAGGATTATTGGTTCTTTGCATTTTTTTATAGCCATATCATAAAGACTTTGCAGTTCCTTATACTCCGACGGCTGAAAAACTCCAACATTAAATGACAGATCGCTTGTAAATTGAATAGTGTTATCTGAAATTTGTTTTATTTTATAAGAATATGAAGCGTTATTGCTTGTCAGCGAATAGTTTGTTTCTGCAGGCTTTTCATGGAGCTTATAACCTGCCGGAATTACTATCACCGCCTGGTATTTAAAATCACGCGGATAGTCCATATCCACAGGATATTTCCTATCCGGCATTGTTAAAGGATTGCTGTGTAAGGGCTCATTTAAAAATGGCGAAAATATGATTCCTGATATTGCAGAATCAGTTTTTTGCCGAAGTGCAGGAAGAGAAGCAGAAAATTTTATAAAAAGTGGCTCCTCCGGATTATCCAAAGAGTATATTTTAACGCTGTCATTTATTTCCATTCCATTACTCCTTGTTAATTGAGAACTGAATTTATCATATCCTTCATTCCATTCCTTCCTGCATGTATAACCACTATAGCCACTGGTCATAATTGTGAATTTGCAATTGATCGAATCGTAATTCTTTGAAAGATTTATAAACATAGTTTCCATGGTTTTGGCCGCCATTCGCGGTTTCAGATCAACCCACTCACTGTCATCTTTTTGAACAACATATCCAAAACCATTCGTGCATTGAGGAGGGAGTACGAAATATGGTAATGCAGGCTCGGTAGCATCTAACAATAAACTTAGGCTATCCGTTTTAACATAGCAAACCACATCATTAAAAAAATTGTAAAACGGATAATTTGCTTTTATTTTACCATGTTCGCGCGTGCTTATTAAAACAGGTTTTGCACCAATGTTTGCAGCTTTCAACAGTGCCGTTAAAAAAAGGTTGAGGTCCGCGCTGTTTCCCGTTTTTTGGGTAATAAAATCTTCCATTTCTTTGTCGGCCAAATAACTATAGTAGTTGCTCCATTTATAATTAGTCTTCACGTAATTTACAATAGTTTTTATTTTTTCTTTTTCTGGTTTCCCTGACAAATTCAATTGCTCAATGGTTTTATCCATATAATGTTCTTTCGAATAGTAAAATCCGCCAAAAGCTGGAACATCCAATAGTAGATGGTTTGTAAAATCTTCCCAGGTATTGGTAAATGTTTTTTGTCCAACGGCACTTTTTGACAACTGAAATCCAATTTGTATAATGTAGTCTTGTTTATTGGGGATAAAAGCTTCTTCTTTAAAAGCCGGCACATCATTATAAGCGTAAGTGTATATTGCATCCTGGTATTTGTTGGTTCCGCTCATGCCTTGGTAGTTACTTAAAACATTATTAGGAATACTGTCTTTCCTTTCAAAATATATCCACGCAGAGGTATCTATATTTTGCATAAGCGACATATAGTGCAGAAAAGGTGGTTTGATGAGGTGAAACACAGAATGAGCCACAGGAATATTATGCTGGAATGACCAATTAAAATAACCAATTGAAGGGGACCTGATTCCATATGAAATAATAATAACAGAACCCACTTTTACATTGGGCATGGCTATTTTCCGGGTAGATAAATAACCTGAATATTTTTCCTCGTACATCGTGTTTTTATTGAATGAAGTACTGCTTATTTTTCCATCTTCCAGGTTATAGGTTGTTGCTACTATATAATTAATAAATTCATTGAACCGTCCATTGGTATATAGAGGTATTTCTAATGTTCCATTGGAAATGCCTGCTTCAGAAAGTATTTTTATTTTCACAGTGCGGTCAAAATACTTTTCGAATGCGTAAGACCCCCCAAGAAATATATTGCCAACATCTGACAAGATGACCGCATCTGCGGAAGGATCCTTATCATATTTTGTCATTTCAAGTTCATCCATCAGGTGAATATCCTTTGTCGTATCAGGGCTTTGAGCAGCAACATTCAAACAAAGTGCCAGAAAACAGCATATAAGCAGGTTCAATTTATTCATTCTTAATAAAACTTAATGGTGTATTAATGGCTTCATGAAGTTTCGTAATAAAACGGTAAAAATCTCCATATTCCTGCGTTGAATAATCACCTGCATTCAACAGGATATTCCGATATATTTCGATTTTGGTATCAACCTGCACATACTTTATTTTTATGGTGCCGTATTTGGTTTCATAATTTTCATCCGGTTTTTT
>DATHNK010000509.1:0-2541 GCA_035486075.1 Bacteroidia bacterium | reverse complement strand
AAAGCCTCGCAATGACGAACAAAGAGCTTGAAAAAAATAATTAGCAGATATGAAATATTTATTCATCACAGCAATTACATTTATTTCATTCTTTAAAGTAAATGCCCAAACACAAATTGTAACAGGTGTTGACAGTGCTTTCAAAAATGTAATCGAGCCGGAAACTATTTATTATACTTCAGATACGTTGAAGCTGAAAGGCTATTTATACAAGCCCAAGGGAAAAGGGCCTTTCCCTGTTTTTATATGGAACCATGATGGCGAAAAGGAGCCTGATTTTAACAGAGACCTTGCCAATTTATGGGTAAAAAAAGGGTATGTTTTTTTTATGCCCATTCGTCGCGGACAATCAGATAATCCTGGAGAGTACATACGCAATGCGGAAAAACAAATTACAAGGAGAGGAGGAACCGCGCAATTGGCGTTTCGACAACTCTATACTCTACATAAAAATGCAAATAAAGATGTAATAGCAGCCTTGCAATGGATCAAACAGCAACCTTATGCCGACACTAACAATATTGTAATGGCAGGCTACGGCTATGGAGGAACACAGGTATTATTAACCGCCGAAAAGGACGGCAACTCTTCACTTAGTATAAAATGTTTTTTTGCCATGTCTCTGGTAAAAGGCTGGGGCAAAATGTGGGGAGACAGTCTCATTCTGGCAGTAGAAAAAGCTAAGAGGCCCATATTTTTATGGCAGGCGCGCTCCGATGGTGACCTTTCGATTATACAAACATTAGCCCCTGTTCTTGAAAAAAAAGGATTCCCGAACCGAAGTAAAACCTTGCAAGATGTACCTCCGCCTGCTGAAAGCCTGAACACCTCATATTATTATTCTCACCCTGATGCATGGGAAAAAGATTTGCTAAAGTTTTTTAAAGATTGCGGAGAAGGGAGTAATTAAAACTCAAACTCCGTAACCATAGGGCAATGGTCCGAATGCTTTGCATCGGGCAGGATGTAAGCTCTTGTCATCATTTTTTCCATGGGGGCGCTTACTAAATTGTAATCTATCCTCCAACCTAAGTTTTTAGCTCTTGCATTAGCCCGGAAACTCCACCAGGTATATTGATGGGGATTGGGGTTAAAGTGGCGAAGTGAATCAATGAAACCGGAATTCATAAAACCATCGATCCATGCCCGTTCTTGTGGCAAAAACCCGGGAGAATTTGCATTGCTGATCGGATTATGAATATCTATTGGCTTATGGCAAATATTATAATCACCGCAAATAATAAGGTTGGGGCGGGTCTTTTTCAGTTCATCAATATATTTCTGAAACCTGGCCATCCAATCCATTTTAAAAGCCAGACGTTCCTCGCCTGAGGTACTGGAGGGTACATATACGCTAAAAACAGAGACATTGCCATAATCCGCACGAATTACCCGGCCTTCCTTGTCGTCATAATCCCAACCGTATACTACGTTGTCAGGTTTTTGTTTGCTGAATATAGCTACACCGCTATAGCCTTTCTTTTCAGCAGAATAGAAGTAACTATAATAACCGGCATCGGTAAAAAGTTGCAGGTCCAATTGGTCGGCCTGGGCCTTAATTTCCTGAACGCATATAATGTCAGGGTTAACTATCTTTACCCAATCAAGCCAGCCTTTAGACATAGCCGAACGTATGCCATTTAAATTGTATGTAATTATTCTTTTCATAGTAGTAATCCCAGTCGGTATGTGTCCTTCGGACTGGCAACAAATGTATTCTTTTTGCGTTAAATCACGATATTAGTAGTTTTCCAGTGTGAACAGATCCCTCGTTTTATTGCTCATTACATGCCTTTTTCTTCTTCATAAGGGAGATGCCCAGTCGTTGAGTAACCAGCGAAAAAGAAATGTTTTTATTCCTCCAAAAGCCGATACGATCAGGATTGACACGTTGAGCATAATACCCGGTACTCTCAATTTATCAATTCGTTACCTGGAGCTGGATTCAACACTTTATAAAGTATTGCCGGAAGACGGTGAAATTGTATTTAACAGGGAGAAGTTGAATAGCCTGGGTTTTAAGGTAGATACGCTTACCTGCACTTATAAGGTATTTCCTTACTTGTTTTCTAAAACCTTACAACACAAGGATAATTCTGTAGTACACCCAATTATGTATAATAATATGGAAGCTTATTCCTACCAGGTGGGTGCTAATAGCACTTCAAACGACCCGTTCGACCTGGGAACCCTCAGCAAAAGCGGCAGTATTTCACGGGGTATTTCATTTGGAAATAATCAAAACCTGAATGTAAATTCAAGCCTGAATCTTCAATTGGCAGGTAAGCTCAGCAATAACCTGAATGTGCTTGTGGCTGCCACCGATAATAACCTTCCTATTCAGCCGGAAGGCAATACTACACAGTTGCAGGACTTTGATAAGGTTTTTGTAAAGTTATACGACCAGCATAATAGTTTGATAGCGGGAGATTTTGAACTGGCAAGCCCCAATGATTATTTTATGAAATTCTATAAAAAGGCCCAGGGTGGAATGTTTACAACCCGTTTTATGACTAAGTTTAATAAAGATACCAATAAAGC
>DATHNK010000508.1:0-3302 GCA_035486075.1 Bacteroidia bacterium | reverse complement strand
TACCGAATTTATCTGGCTAGTGTTGAATAATACTACTTTGTCAATACTGCTTAATGCAACCAAATCAATATCATCAATGATATGCTCAATAAATACCAATTTCGATTCATTATTGTATGTGCTGTTCAGCTTCTTACGCTTGGTCTCCGTTTCGTAACTATCGAAATTAATTTTCGCCACTTTACCGTTTTCGAAAGCTGCAATCAGGTAGCCTGAATAGGTCGAGGTTCCAGTCATGTAAATAGGTTTTTCACCGGGTTCAAATAATACCTGGCTTAATAGTTGCCCGCTGCTGGTGAAGGCATTGTTTTGAATTTTATACACATTGTAAAATGTAGTAAATACAAGTACCTCGGAATAAGTAAGGACGTTGGTATCAATTTTGATTCGTGTTTCAGGTTGTGTAGGTTGTTCAGGCGTGGTGTTTTCCATAATCATGTTAAAAATTTCGATAAAATTATGTATTTTTATAATTCAAGCCGAAATCTCTTATATTTGTGGAAGAAAGCAGCACCATGAAATTCGATTTGAAAAAGGCAGTTGAGATATTGGAAAGGACTCCTTCAGTCATTGAACAGATGCTTAGTGGAGTTTCGGAGGAGTGGATTATCAATAACGAAGGAGATGATACCTGGAGTCCTTATGATATTGTGGGCCATCTGGTTCACGGTGAAAAAACAGACTGGATAACCCGAATGGAAATAATTCTGCTCGATGATGATAAAAAGTTTACCCCGTTTGACCGCTTTGCTCAATTTAAAGACAGTAAAGGAAAATCTATACAGGTCCTGATAGAGGAGTTTAAAACCTTACGGAAGAAGAATATAGTAAAGCTACATCTGAAAAAAATAGAATCATCTGATTTAAAGAAAAAGGGAATTCATCCGGCGTTTGGGGAAGTGACTTTGCAACAACTTCTTTCTACTTGGGTTGTACACGACCTGAATCACCTAAGCCAAATGGCAAGGGTTATGGCCAAGCAATATAAGACGGAGGTAGGCCCGTGGGTGGAATATCTTCCTATTTTAACCAGGAAATGAGCAAAAAAGAATCTGGGAAACTAATTGTGCCTTCATTTCGTACATTTGAATGTATGGGCAATAAAGCAGCAAGCATTTTATTTGGATTTTTCGTCTTCTGTTCTGTGGCATCAGCCCAGATGTTAAAGCTGGTGCCTATATCTTATTTGAACGAAAACAGACACGTTCAGCAGAATGGTTTTAATATGACAGCTACGATGGGGAAATCAGTTACGTTACTTGATAACCCGAGGTTTATAATGTCAGATAACCTCAAATGTACGCTTCCTAAAGGAGCCATTTTCTGCCGTATGGAAGATGCAATTTATAATCACTTGAATTTTTGGGTAAAATTCCGGATGGGTACGGATGACAGGTATAGCAATTGATTCGTTTCCGTACTGCACTTAAACATCATTCTTAGTAAGATGATGTTTGTGTTTGGTTTTTAGCAGAAGCCCAACTGATAAATAATACAAGGTGCTTTTTTCAGGAGTATAAGCCACCTGGTATTGGCCAATATCAAGCATGGAAGTCTTGTCAACTAAAAAATTTAGCAGATAATATTTAAAACGGATATAAGTGCCGTTATGGAAACGCAATTCACCGAATACTGATGGGTTAAATAAATTTACATAATTGGAAGAAAACAAATTGTCATTGAATATGGTTTTGTTCCCGTTGTAGAGTATTTTTTGTTTGTATGCGAACATACACTCTCCTTCTGCGCCAACAGCCAGGTAGTTGCCTTTGGGCATGTTGCCAAACTTTAATCCCAGCGGGATACCAACACTGTAAGAGCGTTGTTTCAAAGTAGCGGAAGAACCATCCGGAACAGGAATAGTATTTATAAATCCAACATTAATTATGGAGAATCCCGTATATAACCCCATAGCTTTTCCGAAGTCATAATGAAACTGGTGCTGCACATGGAAAAAGCAAGTGAAACGAACTATATTATGGAGTGTGGCGCCATTGTCATTCACACCACCTTCGGAAAATATGAGTTGGGCTCCGGTCATTCCGTACCATGTATTTATAGGCGCCTGGTTTAGCACAGCAGGTGCGGGTTCCTGTGCTTTTGTTGCAAGAACACTTAGAATAATTGCAGAGGTTATTATGGCTTTTTTCATACTCTTAATTACACAAAATTCATCAAATCAAATTTTTTGCCCAATACTTTTTCTGAATCCACTCCAAGTACTTTATCGAGCATGGTGGCATACACTTGTCTGAAATCGGTAGTATATATCAAGTCGCCATCATCCAGGTTTTGAAGGTCAGCCATAGGGTTGTAAATGCCGGGCTTTGCTAATTTACCCCCAATAACATAAATGTTGTTGGCTGTGCCGTGGTCAGTACCCAAGCTGGCATTCTGAGCTACTCTTCTGCCAAATTCCGAGAAGGTCATTATAACAGTATCGTTGAACTTGTCATTTTCCTTTAAATCCTGGCAGAATACTGCGAGTCCATCTGAAAGGCTTTTCAAGGCTCTTTTTTGCTGGCCTTTTTGAGCCACGTGTGTATCAAATCCCGGCAAGGAAATATAATATATGGAAGAATCGCAGCCAGAGCAAATTAATTCTGAAATGGTTTTTAAACGGTTTCCGAAGTTATTAGCCGGATAGATCCTTTGCGATTTAAATGTTTTCGAATGTGCATAGATGTAATCTGCCGACTCCATTGTTTCTGCCAGCGTTTTCTGCAAATATTCTACTTCTGGATGGTCGTTGTTAGGTTTGTAATCATTCGCAACGCCCCTTATGATAGGGTTTTGAGCGCTGCTATGCAAAATGGAAGCCCTGCTGAATGCAAGCCCTTTCATTATATCGCCTTTTAATGCAAGACTTAAAGTATCATCAATCTCAATGGCATTATATGGTTTGGCACAGGTTCCATTGCAAGTTGCGTCTAAATATCTTCCGACCCAACCGGTGTATAAATATTGATTTTCATCGCTTGCTGTTTGCCAAATGTCCATACTGCGAAAGTGCGAGCGGTTTGGATTAGGATATCCAACAGAATTAATAATAGCTAAGTTTCCATTATTGAATAGATCGGCCAGCCCCTGCAGGCTACTATTTAAAGCTACTTCATCGGTGATTTTAATAATATCATCGTCCTTTAATCCCAGTGATGGGCGTGCCTGGTAATATAAATCATTGCGAAATGGAACCACGCAGTTCAATCCATCATTGCCACCTGATAATTGAATAACTACTAGCCTTTTGCCAGTTGTGCTTGCTGATGGAGCATATAACCCATTTCTGCCAACACCGAAAG
>DATHNK010000507.1:0-5377 GCA_035486075.1 Bacteroidia bacterium | reverse complement strand
ACTCTTTGCATCCCGGCAACGGAGGTAATCCGGGCTTCAACCAATATGATCTAGACAGCCACATGCGCTTAGTATTCTACCCCGCTGTTATAGGCTGGTTGCTGCTTTGCACATGGATAGCATCGCTTAACATCCGCACCGAGCGCATTAAACGGCATTTACATAACCAATAGTATATTTTAATATGAGAAAAATCAGGTTTATTCCCACCTTAATATTCTTACTTTGCAGTCTCTTTACACAAGCGCAAGCCAATCCTCCGGTGGAAATGGCAGACGGAATGAGAAGCAACGGCAAAATTTATGTGGTCGTTGGGGTTTTGGTGATCATTCTGTTTGGATTGCTGGCATACTTGGTAAGCATTGACAGGAAGGTGTCGCGGGTGGAAAAGAGTATAGAGGAAAATGAAAAGAAATAAAACAAATGGAACGCGGATGACGCGGATTGCTTATGATATTATAAGGTGTAAGTTAAAAAATCCGTGTTAATCATAAGCAATCCGAGTCATCCGCGTTCCATAATCTAACAAATGAAAAAGATACATATCATAGCCATTCTGATAATAGCCATAGCTTTTGGAGTGATCATGACTTCCCTCTCCAATAACAGTACTTACGCTTCCTTTAAGCAGGCAGACGAGCACCCTACAAGGACTTACCACGTGGTAGGTAAACTGGATAAGAACAAGCCGTTTTTGTACGATGCGCATTTAAACGTAAATCTTTTTACTTTTTATCTGATCGATAAAGATGGTACAGAACGTAAAGTAATGCTCGAAAAACCCAAACCGGACGATTTCGAACATTCGGAACAGATAGTAGTTATAGGTACAGCCAATGGCAACGATGAGTTCAAAGCCAAGGATGTATTGATGAAATGCCCTTCCAAATACCAGGATGGCAAACCTACGGAAAGCAAGCAGACTGGTTCGATGTAGTGATTTTAACACAGAGGACCTCAAAGTGAACAGAGTTCCACAGAGTATTACTGAATTTTCTTAGTGAATCTTGGTGTCCTTAGTGTCTTAGTGGTGAAAATACCTACTTTTGAGGCCCATTAACGAAAATATTCCTTGGACAAAATAACATATACAGGCGAACACCTCCTTCTCGGACAACTTGGTAATGCCTTTGTGTTCCTGTCGTTTGCGATGGCATTGCTGGCAGCATTCGCCTATTTCCGCTCCGCACAAAATGATGAGTTGGAAAACGGCTCCTGGAAAAAACTGGGAAGGATCGCATTCTGGTTGCATTCATTGGCTGTAATTGGCATCATGACCACCTTATTCACTATGATATTCAAACATACGTATGAATATTATTATGTATGGGAACATTCGAGTAATAGTATGCCTAAACGATATACCCTGGCCTGTTTCTGGGAAGGACAGGAAGGCAGCTTTTTATTATGGACCTTCTGGCAGGTAGTGATCGGGAATATATTATTAAGGAGTTCCAAACAATGGGAAGCTCCGGTAATGAGTACATTGTCATTGGTACAGGCTTTTTTAGCCTCTATGTTATTGGGGTTCTACATTTTCGGGATAAAGATCGGCAGCAATCCCTTTATCTTATTGCGCGAAACGCCGGAGTTTGCGAATATCCCGCTCTTCCAGATGCCGGATTATATTACCAGGCTCGATGGGCGGGGATTGAATCCATTGCTTCAAAATTATTGGATGACCATCCATCCACCTACCTTATTTCTTGGTTTTGCCTCTACGGTGGTTCCTTTTGTATACGCTATTGCCGGACTATGGAAAAAGAAATACGGAGATTGGCAGTTAGATGCACTTCCATGGTCATTCTTCGGCATTATGATATTAGGAACCGGCATACTTATGGGTGGTGCCTGGGCCTATGAATCGCTTAGTTTTGGTGGCTTCTGGGCATGGGATCCGGTGGAGAACGCATCATTAATACCTTGGCTCACATTTGTTGGAACAGGGCATATACTCATTATTTACAAGGCGAGAAAACAAGGGGCTTTATCTACCTTCTTATTTCCAATAATTACATTTATTCTCGTCCTCTACTCAACTTTCCTCACCCGCAGCGGGATATTAGGCAATACATCCGTTCATGCATTTACCGATTTAGGATTATCAGGGCAATTGTTGGTTTACTTGTTATTTTTCATTCTACTGTCAGTTTTGCTGATAGTTATGAATTATAAAAAAATACCTAAAGCTGCCCAGGAAGAAGAACTATGGTCAAGGGAGTTTTGGATGTTTTTAGGAGCACTCGTATTGTTAATGTCCTGTATGCAAATTGTTGTTATTACCTCCATTCCCGTAAGCAATAAAATATTCGGAATGAACCAGGCTCCCCCGGTGGACCGTATTGGTTTTTATAACCGCTGGCAGGTGCCATTTGCTATTATAGTCACATTCCTTGTTGCAATAGGCCTTTATTTTAAATTCAAGACTACCGACCTTAAAACATTTGTAAAACAACTGACAACTCCATTTTTACTTAGTATAGTAATTACCACTATTTCATGTTTTACATTAAAACTGACCAATGGCTTTTTTGTTGCCCTGTTATTTACTAGCTGGTTTGCTGTAGTGGCCAACTTTTTCTACTGGATAAAAGCCAAGAAAGCTAACTTCCAGAAAGCCGGTGCCACATTTGCCCATTTAGGTTTCGGGCTAATTATAATGGGAGCGCTTATTTCAACATCTACAAAACAAGTCATCTCGGTAAATAATTCGGGTAGAAATATACAATCCATTGCAAATGGGTTATCCGATGCTACCGATATTTTGCTGGAGCAAGGTGACACACTCCGCATGGGCGACTATTTTGTTACCTATACAGGCAAAAGAAAAGAGGGCCACAATATTTTATTTTCCGTTTTATTTTTGAGTAAAGATTCTGCAACTAAAAAATATACGCAACAGTTTACTCTCAACCCGCTAATACAGATCAACCAGCAAATGGGCAATGTTGCGGAACCTTCTACCAGGCACTTTATAAATAAAGACATTTATACCCACATTATGGCCGGTGACCTGAGTTTTTCCAATGATGCAAATAAAGGTAATGAATATGGGGAGCCCAAGCCTCACACATTAGGTGTTGGAGACACCATGTTCTCTTCCAATAGTATTATTATTCTCACATCATTAGATACGCATATTGATAAATTGCAATACCATTTGAAAGCGGATGATATAGCCGTAGGTGCAGTTTTAAAGGTGATAGACGTGAATGATAAGTTATATTCTTCCGAGCCTGTCTATGTTATTTCCAATGATATGGTGAAACCGATAGATGCCACCATTCCTGAATTGGGCCTAAAGTTTTCATTCCAAAAGATAAACCCGGAAACCCATAAAATGGATTTTACCATTTCCGAATCAAAACGCACTTCAAAAGATTTTATAGTATTGGAGGCAGTGGTATTTCCCTATATTAATATATTATGGTTTGGTTGTTTAATTATGGTTTTGGGAACAGTGCTTTCCATCAGGCAGAGAATAAAAAAAAGCAGAGAGGCGAAAAAAATTGAAAGTTGAAAATGAAAACAAAGGGACTGCTTCGTTCCTCGCAGTGACGTTTAGAATTCCGCGGAAGCCCCTATCCTTATTGCGAGGAACGAAGCAATCTCTTAGTATAGTCCGAAAATGAAAAAAACTTCACTTCAAAAAATAGTATTCATCGGTTCAGGAAATGTCGCCACCTCGCTTTCTGAATCTTTGAAAAAGAATCATGAAATAATTCAGGTTTATAGCAGAACCCTTGCCAATGCAAGCAAACTAGGGAAAAAGCTCCATTGCTCTTTTACGGATGATTTGAAAAAAATTTCACAGGATGCAGATCTGTATATTATAGCGGTAAAGGATGATGCAATTGCTGAAGTTTGCAAAAAATTGAGCCTTCCCGATAAAATGGTTATTCATACTTCAGGAAGTACAGCCCTAAATGTTCTGAAGCAAGTTTCCGATAAATATGGCGTACTATGGCCCATGTATTCCTTTGCAGGCAAAGCGAAATTAGCTTCCGCCATACCGTTCTTTATGGAAAGTTCCGATAAAAAAACAGAAAAAGAATTAACTGGGTTGGTAAACGGCCTAAAGGGAAAACCTTATTATTTAGACTCTGAAAAACGGGCCATCGTTCATATGACCGCAGTATTTGTAAATAATTTCCCCAACCATTTATTTACTATTGCAGAAGCACTGTGCAATGAAGCCGGCATACCATTCAATTTGTTTTTACCGCTTGCCAAAGAAACTGTGGAAAATATTTCTAAACAATCTCCCGCGTTAAGTCAGACCGGGCCTGCAAGCAGAAACGAAAAGAACATTATTAAAAAACAAATGGCGCTTTTAAAGTCACATCCCGATTACAGGGTTATATATAAACTACTAACGAAAAGCATAATCAAAACAAGCAGTGGAAGAAAAAAACTTTAAACAGTTACTGAAGCAAGTAAAAGCTATGGTGTTTGATGTGGATGGAGTTCTGACCGATTCCTCATTGATACTTATGCCAAACGGAGAATTGGTGCGCACCATGAATATGCGAGACAGCATAGCCATGAAACTGGCCGCAAAGAACGGGTATCAGCTATGCATCATTACAGGAGGTAATTCACAAGCAGTTAAACAGCGATTGAACCGCCTTGGCATAACCGATATATATCTTAAAACAGAAAACAAACTAGAAGCCATGAAGGAGTTTGTTGCCTTGTATGACCTTGAATTAAGTGAAGTTTTGTATATGGGTGATGATTTAGTTGACCATGAGGTAATGACAAAGGTGGGTGTTCCGGTTTGCCCTAAAGATGCTGTTAATGAAATAAAAAGCATTTCAGTTTATATATCTCCCCTTAATGGAGGTAAAGGTTGTGTACGGGATGTTATAGAACAGGTGATGAAAATCAGTGGAAAGTGGGTAATTCCAAAATTTTAAGGGTTTTTTTTACTTTTTTTAAAAATTAACCCGAAAATTGCATTTCATGTTAAACTTATATATATCTTAGCAGTCCTAAATCAAATCAAAATCACAAAAAACTATGAAAAACATTTCTAAAACAATTGCTTCAATAAGCATGTCTCTCTTGGCTATAGGAGTTATGGCGCAAGTACCGGCTAGTTTCCAACATTTTAACAGTACCCTTCCGATTCCGGCAAAAGCTATGCCTTCTTCGCATAAACATTTAACCGGCAAAAAGGTTTCCGGCTCAGCACAAACTTATCTTCTTGATAACCTTGGAGGTGACCAAACTATTACCCTTGCTGTAAATCCAGCTGCTATGTTTTATGGCGGGTTCAGCAATCTTTTCTTTGTAAATGTTAATAGCGCTTTAACCATAGCGGATTCCGGTGCAAATTATGCTCTTCAAAACAATTCAATTACTACCGTTTTTG
>DATHNK010000506.1:0-2756 GCA_035486075.1 Bacteroidia bacterium | reverse complement strand
GAAAAGCTTTTCAGGAAATAACATGGGGACAAATCGTATATACGCTGAAGAATACGAAATAACAGTAGTAACCGTAGAATAGCCAAACCCACCCCGGTTGCCTCCTCCCTCAAAACCAACGGCAATATCAAGGTCATTGTTAAAAACCAACCCTATTACGTCAAGACTATAGCCATTAATGGAAGTATTGCTGAACAGGAAATTCGTATATCCTAAATCCCACTGCAAATAGGAATATTTTAAAGGGATGCAGATATGAGGGCTGCCATTAAATAAAGTATGTACCGAATCCTTTTGCGAATAACAAGCATTAAACAAGGAGAAAGCAACGCAAAACGAAATTAAATTCTTCCTCATGGATGCTTCAATTGCAAATACTCTTACAAAGGTAGTAATATCTATACTCTTGCATTTAGATCTTATTAGAAAGTGCCTGAAAAACAAAAAAGCAGGAACAGTTAAATTAATAACTGTCCCTGCCCTATTTTAATCCAGAAACTATTTGCCGGTTGCCGGAGCAGCCTTATCAGCATTTGCTGTTGGCGCATCGGGCAATACGTTGCCTTTTATCACCAATATTTTAGGTGAGTTCGCCGCATTGCTGGTTACGGTCACAGTCTTAATAAACTGGCCAATTCTGTCAGTTGCATAATGCACTTTAATTTCTGCGCTTGCACCCGGTTGAATAGGTTCTTTAGGAGCTGTTGGAACTGTGCAACCGCATGAACCATGGGTTTCACTGATGATTAAAGGCTCTTTGCCTGTGTTCTTAAACGCAAATGCACGGTATCCGTCAGCATTGTGCGGAATGGTACCATAATCAATGGTGTCCTTTTGGAAATTAATTACAGGCGCATTCGGATTTGCAGAAGCGCTTTGTGCTTGCATGTTTCCGGCTAAAGTTAAGCTCAGGAACATTACGATCGGTAAGATGAATTTTTTCATAATGTGGAATATTTAGTTGTTATATATTATTTGATGATGCAAACATACTCTCACCTTTTCGCCTCGCCTGTTAATGAGTTGTCAATAATTGTTAATGAACTGTTAATGAAAATACGTTAGTGGGGAAATCAGGCTAAATTAGCACCTGAATGAGAAAGAATACTATCCGTTATATTACACTACTTGGCGCTATTTCCATGGCGGGCATCATACTTATCCAGATATATTGGGTCAGAAAAGCTTTTGACCTGAAAGAAAAACAATTCAATCAAACCATACAGATCGCTTTACGCAATGTAGCTGAAAAAATGGCTCAGTACGGGCAGTTCTCATTACCCTCTACTGACTTAATTAACCAGGTATCTACCGATTATTATGCGGTAAACCTAAACAATACCATAGATGCCAAAACGCTGGAGTATTACCTGATAAATGAGTTTCAGAAAATGGGCATCAACACGGATTTTGAATATGGTATTTACGATTGCAGCAGCGATAAAATGGTCTATGGAAATTATGTCAGCTCACAAGGCGTGGTGGAAAATAAACCCGTAAAAGCTCTGCCCAAAATGGACAAGCTTACTTATTATTTTGTGATTTATTTTCCGGAGCGTTCATCGTACATCACCAGTAAAATGGATAACTGGGTGCTGACTTCCTTCATTTTGCTTTTTGTAATTGTGTTCTTTTCCTATGCCTTATTCATAATCCTTCGCCAGCGTCGCCTTTCCGAAGTGCAACGGGATTTTATAAATAACATGACCCATGAATTTAAAACCCCTATTTCCACCATCGCCATTGCATCGGAAACTATTTCCCAACCCGATATTATTTCCACACCGGAAAGACTCTTTACCTATAGCGGGATAATTCACGAAGAGGCAGCAAGGCTGAATATGCAGGTGGAACGAGTATTACAGACCGTGAAAGCCGAACGGAAAGAAATTCAATTGAACAAAGAGGTGATCAATTTGCATGAATTGATTAAAACAATAGTAGAAAGTTTTTCCGTGAATGCAAGAAATAAAAAAGGGGAAATAAAATTAAATCTATCCGCAACGAATTATACAATAGTTGCAGATAAACACCACCTCACCAATGTTATTTTTAACTTGCTTGATAATGCAGTTAAATATTCTGTTCAGGCTCCTGTTATAACTGTTAGCACAATGAATGAAGGCAATAAACTTCTGCTTTCTGTAAGTGATGAAGGAATGGGAATTAAAAAGGAATACCTGAAAAGAATATTTGATAAATTTTTTAGGGTGCCGACCGGAAATATACATAATGTGAAGGGTTTCGGACTTGGATTGAGTTATGTAAAAAGTATTGCAGGCCTGCATAAATGGAAAATAAAAGTTATTAGCGAACCGGAAAAAGGCAGTACGTTTACATTGGTAATGTCAGTATGAAGACAAAGAATATGGATTTAAAAAAAATATCAAGATTCCTCACTTCGTTCGGAATGACAGGTTCAGTAAGGTATTTAGGGAAGGGGTTGCGGGTTGCCCGCAACCCCTTCCTTTCTTTTCTCGGCAAAATACTTTGTCATTCCGAACGAAGTGAGAAATCTGTTATATAATACCTGTTTGATGCAATAATGAAAGAAACTAAACCCAAAATATTATATGTAGAAGATGATGTAAATCTCGGGTTCGTAACTACCGACAATCTTGATTCAAAAGGGTATTCCACCATTTATTGTAAAGATGGAAAAGAAGGGTTGGTGACTTTCAAAAAGGATAAATTTGATTTATGTATTTTGGACGTGATGATGCCCGAAATGGATGGATTCACGCTTGCCAAAGAGA
>DATHNK010000505.1:0-4096 GCA_035486075.1 Bacteroidia bacterium | reverse complement strand
TTCTTTGCTATTTGTTCCGCTACCTTCATCGCTTATCGCTTATCACTTATATCTTATCACTATTTATGAGAACTTCTTATGCGACCAGAACAGGCGTGAAATTATTCCAATCCACATAAGCGATATGATGATAAATGCTGTAACCGGAAACCAAAACGCAAGAACCATATCGCATAATACAAGAGGTATTGCAAGCCTTGGCCCATGAATTTTAGTGCGCATTTGTTTTTGGGAGTGTTCGTCCTTTATCAGGAGTTTAGGCCTGAATGTGGAATAAAGCAGCAATGCATAACTTGTCGATTGGAATAAATTAAATACACAATAAACAACTACTGCAGGTGTAGCAAAATCTGTATCTAAATATTCGGCCACAAGTGCAGAAGCAAAAGGGAATAAAACAATGGAGAGCAAATAAAAACCGTTTGCAAACATTAAGTGTAAGGATGACTTATCGAGCAATTTGAATATGCCGTGATGGGAGAGCCAACCCAAAAGTATAATAGTAAAACTCAATACTACAGCGAAAAGATTGGGCCAAAGTTTGCTTAATGCTATCCAAAACTCATGAATGGAATGAATCGAATCCTCATTAGGTACTTTTATTTCCAATACCAGCAGTGTAATGGCAATGGCAAAAATTCCGTCGGAGAAAAACTCAAGCCGTTCATTTTCTTTGGTAGCTGACATAATGGGGTAATATTATTCTACAATAATAAGGAAAAATAGAGCATGGCATTTAATATGGAGTATGTCAACCATTAGCAGAATGCATCATTTCCTCAAAATCAGCCACCAACTCTTTAATTTTAATCAAAGTCTCCTCATCCGTAATTTGCCCATCCTTACTTAATTTTGCCCTTACCCCCGAAATCAATAATTGAGATTTAGAGCTAAGTTTTGCAACAATGGTTTCCATTATCAGCAGCAAGGATTCATGGGCTTTTATACCCGAAGATGATGCAGTAATAACAGCTACCGGTTTATCAGAGAAAACAGTTGTTGACACAGTCCATTCTATGGCATTTTTAAGGCTTCCCGGCAAACTGAATACATATTCCGGAGTACAAATCAATACACCATCTGACTGATGTATTTTACTTCTGAATTCTTCTACCATTTCCGGAACACTTCCTTCTTTATCCATATCCGGATTAAAATGGGGCAGCAAGGCAAGGTCACTGAATACCTTCATATCCCAATTATCCCGGGCCATAGCGGCAATAGCTTTAATAATTTGCAGATTGGCAGATTCCTTTCTTGTACTTCCTGAAATTGCCAGAACCTTTCTTTTCATCCGAACAAAAATAAATAAATTCCATGGCTTTGCGTCTCCTATAAAACTATACTTTATAGTCAACTCCTTTACTTTATTGCCTAACTTTGCAACTATGGAATTTGAACTCGAATCACCTTTTAAACCCACCGGAGACCAGCCTCAGGCTATTGAACAACTCACCAAAGGAGTTAAAGAGGACATAAAGAACCAGGTGTTGCTGGGCGTGACCGGCTCCGGCAAGACATTTACCATTGCTAATGTGATTGCTAACACTCAAAAGCCAACACTGGTACTCAGCCATAACAAAACACTGGCAGCACAGCTTTTCGGGGAGTTCAAGACTTTTTTCCCTAAGAATGCAGTGGAGTATTTTGTATCATACTATGATTACTACCAGCCGGAAGCTTATCTGCCAACAACCAACACTTATATAGAAAAAGATCTATCCATCAACGAAGAAATAGAGAAGCTGCGTTTGGCAACTACCTCTGCCCTACTCTCTGGAAGGCGCGATATTATTGTGGTTTCATCGGTATCATGTATATACGGTATCGGTAACCCTGTGGAGTTTGAGAATACAGTTATCCCTATTCAGAAAGACCAAAAAATCAGCCGTACCAAATTGCTGAATCTTCTCGTGACTGCACTTTATTCCCGTACTGAAGGCGATTTTGACCGTGGTAATTTCCGCGTTAAAGGTGATACTGTGGATATTTATTTGGCGTATGCGGATTATGCTCTGCGGGTGCAGTTCCTTGGTAATTCTATTGAAGCAATTGAAACCTTTGAAGCCTCGACCGGAAAGAAAATTGAAACGATAGATTCCATTAAAATTTACCCGGCCAATATATTCGTCACTTCCCCAGATACGCTTAATAAATCATTGCAAAACATTGCTGAGGATTTGGTGAAACAGGTTAATTTCCTGAAAGAAATAGGCAAAGATGAAGAAGCCGAACGCCTGCAAAAGCGTGTCAATTACGATTTAGAGATGATGCGTGAATTGGGCTATTGTTCAGGCATTGAAAACTATTCCCGCTACTTCGATGGCAGGCGCCCGGGTGAAAGGCCTTATTGCCTGCTGGATTATTTTCCCGAAGATTTCCTGATGGTAATTGACGAGAGCCACGTTACTATTGGACAGATTAATGGCATGTATGGTGGTGACCGTTCCCGCAAAACGACGCTGGTTGAATATGGATTCCGTATGCCCTCCGCATTGGATAACCGGCCACTGAAGTTCGATGAATTTGAAGCATTCTTGAAGCAAACCATCTTTATGAGTGCTACTCCGGCCGATTATGAATTGAATAAAGCGGAAGGTGTGGTAGTAGAGCAGTTAATCCGTCCGACAGGATTGCTGGACCCGATTATAGAAGTGCGCCCTACCCTTAACCAGATTGATAATTTACTGGAAGAAATCCGGAAAAATGTAGAGATTGAAGAACGGGTAATTATCACTACGCTCACTAAACGCATGGCGGAAGAATTGGCAAAATATCTTGCCAAAGTAGATGTGCGTTGCCGTTATGTACACTCTGATATCGATACGTTGGAAAGGGTTGAAATTCTTCATGATTTACGGATGGGTTTATTTGATGTGCTGATTGGTGTTAACCTTTTGCGGGAAGGTATTGACCTGCCGGAAGTATCCCTGCTGGCTATATTGGATGCGGACAAAGAAGGCTTCCTGCGTTCGGAACGCTCGCTTACGCAGATTGTAGGCCGCGTGGCGCGTAATTCAAACGGAAGGGTTATTATGTATGCTGACCGCATTACAGGCTCTATGCAGAGAACCATGGACGAAACCCAACGCCGCCGAAAAAAACAGATCGCTTATAATTTTGAACATAGTATTACTCCTACCACTATTATTAAAGGCAAAGAGAGTATAATGGAACAGGCCGGTCTTGGAGACTCCAGAAGCACGAAAGCAAAAATCTATTTGGCCAATACAGAAGCTGAAAATGCCAGTATTGCTGCAGAATCAGCGGCGGAATATAAAACTGTTCCAAAACTGGAAGAGGAGATAAAACGAACTAAAAAAGCTATGGAAAAAGCCGCGAAAGAAATGGACTTTATTGAGGCAGCCAGATTACGTGATCATTTGCAGGCACTACAAAAAATGCTGGAGGGAAAAAAGTAATTGCGTTTTCTACAGAACCTTTAGAACATTTTAGCTTCTCCCTTAAAGGCATGCTTATGGCTGGTTGTAGCATGGCCTCCGCTGCAGGATGAAAACAAAACAATTGCTGACATCACTCCAAAAAAGAATACTGTTTTTCTAACTGCTTTCATGGAATTAAGCTTTTACTTTCTGTGATGCATTATAGTCTGCCAGGAATTTTTCCAACCCAATATCAGTCAGCGGATGTTTTAACAAGGCCATGATCGAACTCAATGGACAGGTGGCCACATCTGCCCCATACTCGGCACATTTAACAATATGAACAGGGTGCCTGATGGATGCAGCAAGTATTTCGCATTTATAATTATAGTTATCAAAAATCAAACGTATCTGTTTTATCAGTTCCATTCCATCCTGGGAAATATCATCCAGCCTTCCTATAAAAGGAGAAACATAAGCAGCACCTGCTTTTGCTGCCAGCAGAGCCTGTCCCGCTGAAAAGATAAGTGTGCAGTTCACTTTAATGCCTTCACCATGCAGATATTTTATGGCCTTTACTCCTTCCTTGATCATAGGAATTTTCACCACAATGCGTGGATGAATCTTCACCAGTTCGGTAGCTTCTCTCAGCATACCTTCATAATCGGTTGAAATTACTTCGGCGCTCACGTCACCGGTACTGATATCGCAAA
>DATHNK010000504.1:0-4980 GCA_035486075.1 Bacteroidia bacterium | reverse complement strand
CCTTTCAACTTTCTACTTTTAACTGATTTTGGCTTTGCCCGCCGTAGTTTTAACGAAGGCGGGGCGTGCCCCCAAGCTACGCAAGGGGTCGGGCTGTTCGTTACAAGTCCTCGTGCCTGCGGGCTTTCCACTGCCATCCCTCACGCGACTATGCCCAAGGCTTGGGTGCGGAAAATGGGGGTTTGTGCCGCGAATACCTCATTAACTATGACTCTTCAATAAGTTTCTTTACATCCTCTATCGCTTCACTTACAGTAAATAACCTATATTCATGAATTTCTCCATCAAAGGGTTTTAATTCTTTATGGTATAAAAATGGGATTGCTTTTCCATCAGATTCAATCAAATAACTGCCAGAACCTTTTCTAGAAATTGTTTTAAATCTCTTTTCATCTAAAACATAATAATAGTCAGCTTCACCATCGCAATAAGGCTTAATACATTCGACTATTTTTTTATGTGGCTCGTCCCCAGTTGCCACTAAAAAATGCTGTAGTTTTTCGGATGAACAATTAACTTGTTTGAATAGTGTTCTAGATAAAATTCTTTTACCTAAATCTTGAAGTGTAGTATCTATATGTAAGGGGCTTTGTGTTAAAGAAGTAATTAACGACCACAAAAAAAAGTCATCAAGTTTTAAGAGTTCATTTATTTCTAACGCCTCTCTATCAACAATTTTTTTTATTGGTTCTAATAGTTTATTTGAATTTTGAAAGCTTGGATTATTAGTAAGTACATACTTCAGTCTTTTAAGAAATACCCCAACCATTCCTTCAGCACTTCTAATTGTTTTATGGTTATACACAGTATCGTACATTGCTTTTCGGGCTCCAAGAATTTGCTCAACAACCCTAATCCCTTTTTTCGCTTCAAATCCCACCACAAGTTTATTATCGTCAGATACACCAAGCGTGCATGTTGACAGAAGCCATTCTAGATCATATTTACCATATGCAACACCTGTTTGAAAACTATCTCTTTTTATATAATCTGCTCTATCCATATCTATATCTCCTACTAATAAGTTTGGGATATATGGAATAAAATATTCTCCTCTTAAAAGACTACGAATCCTATCGCTAAAGCCATTGTCATGTGCCTCTAGTAACTTGTGAATTTCGCCATCTTCCCAGGCTAAAAGTGCTTGGCCTACTAATTCGTGCCATTTAGGTTTCCCGCTAAAGTCAGACTCATTTAGCCCAAATTTTTTTATCCATAGTATATGGTCATAGTTTTCACCAATTATTTCTCTTTCCCACATATGGGACAAAGGACCATGACCTAAATCATGACAGAGTGAAGCAATAGCAAAATCTCGAACAACTTCTTTATCGGGTATTAAAAAACTAGAATAGTCATCATGGCATTTTGATCGTATTTGCCGCGCAAACCGGATAGCAAGATGAGCAGTTCCAATAGAATGGACAAATCTTGAATGTTCTGCAGCAGGGAATACAAGATTAGCTAATCCAAGTTGCTTAACCCGCCTTAGCCTTTGGACTTCTTGAGTATGCAATACTTCTATGACCAATGTTTCCAAGTCATTGAACTCCATTAATCCATGAACATTGTCCTGAATTCTTTCAATTCTGCTTTTAGGCATTAGAACTTATTTTATCTATTAATTCCGTAATATAATCTTGATTTTCTTTTGGAAGTCCGTGGGATTTTTTCAATTCTTCAAGATGGCTTTTAAATTTTTCGCGGTGAATACTTGGCGTATGTTTAAGAATCTTAGCGTCAGGTAAGAATCTTTTAAGTTGATTTAATTCATCTAGTGGGGAAATCTTATTCCCACTTTTATCATCATTATTCCTAATTAGTGCTGCTAAATTTTTTGAAGTGGTATCTATTAATTCACTTGCTGTTATCCTTTGTTCGGGCTCTCTTTCAAGCATCCTCATTAATATATCATCGATAGGTTTTTGTATTTCGCTAAAACTATTAAAAGTAACATACTTATCCCACTCATTTAAAACTCTTTGTTTTAATTTCTCTTCAAACAATTCCCTTTCTTCTGGTTTAGAGCCACGAGGAGGTATCTCATCTACTTCATATAAAGGAAATCTTTTATATAATGTATTATACACAGTAGCACCAAGTGCCCAAATATCAACCTTATAAGCATTTGTATATTTTCCATTTACTAATAATTCGGGGGCTCGTGTTCTTAGACTTCCTGATGGGTGGTCTAATCCCATGAACTTATCAGCAGAGCGGCAAATTCCAAAGTCCAACAAAATATAATCATCATTCTTTCTTCCAATATTATCTGGCTTAATATCTCCATGAACCTTTCCTAACTTAACATGCAAACAATATAATGCTTTGGCAATATCATGCAAAAGATTTGCTGCTTCAGTGATACCTTCCGAATACCATTTATCGCTTAATACATTTGGTAGTTTTTCCTCTACAAGGAAAACTCTACCTGCATCATTTTGAAAAATATGTGTTTCTATTATGTTATCGTGTTCAATGTTAAATGGATGTGCTTGAGATTCTCTTTCGATTATTGTTTCACTTTTTGCTTGGTCCCCTTTAAGTGCTTTTAATACTACTTGCTTTTGTGCAATAGTCCATTGGGCAAGGAATACTAATTTTTGGCTACCTGCCTTTGATAATACCTTAATAATTTGAAAATCTTTTGGAGGCTTGACGCTCATGCAATCCTTTATTGAGTCAACCTCGTTTGGATGTGATAATATCCAACGGTTTAATAATGAAAAACTCGTGATTTCTGAAAATTCTTTTTGATCAAAAACATATTGCAATAATTCACTAATATTCTCGTCTGTCCATTTTGCTGAACGAAAAGAATCAGCAAGGTCAATTAATTCCTTATCATCGATATTAAATAAAGCGTTACCAATAAACCTGTTCTTTATTATTTCAGCGGTTTTTTTCCCTAAAGCTGACAATGAATGCCCTCCATCACTTAATTCGCTTTGTGATTTCTCAATTTTTTTATTCTTACTTACGCTCTTATTTACGACAGGTTTACTTTTATTAATATCACCCTTTGTGTTGTCTTTTTCAAAAAGTGAAGAATCTTCTTTCTCTTTCATAGTATAAATGTTTACAAAATTTGCTAATTTATATAAATGCAAATTTAAAATTTAGGAATCTCATTCTTAGTTTTAATATAGTTATCATTAAATACCTCTACTAAAACGTGATAAATATACATTGAAAAATATAATTATAGGCATATCTACTATTTTTTGTTCCTTTCCTCAACAGTCCCCCCATCGGGGTGCCCCGTTTGTAGCTCAATAAAACACGCCTATCGCAATGCCCGCCGAAGAACCTTTGCAGATGTAGGTAGTTGGTAGTCGGCGGGCCTGTCCCGAACTTCAGCATCGGGAGTGCTTTTTCGATGGTATTGTTTTGCTACAAACATGCCACCACGCTGGGGTTAGGAACAGATTGCAGGAATTGTTTCTCTAACAAACCTTATAATATTTCAAGTATATCTAACAGAAAAAGACACTAATTCGGTCCCACTATTTAGTGTCTTTTGGTTATTGCTAGCAATGAAACCTGTCCTGACCAAAGCGTCAGGATTTGCAATCTTCCTGAAGTATGTTTTGCTATTACAAATTTACCCCTTCTATTTTATTTTTCATGAAAGTCATTGACTTTTTAAGAAACCACTTTTTGGTACATTATCTTTGCTTCGACCGCCATAGTTTTAACGGCGGAGGTCACCATGAAACAAAAAATACACATCGCGCAACCATTTTTAGGTGTATTATTTTCATTGCTCTATTGCTTAACATTGCAAAAAGCAATGAGTTTCCTCATAACACCCTCATATTCAATAGGCGTTAAAAATAGATTCTATTGTATTTCATTGCAAAACCATTGCTTTTCTATTGCAAAACCCATTGCTCTTTGGCGGATTGGAAACCTCCAAATTCCCAATATTTGGAATTCATTATATGTTAAAAGGCATCTATGGAAAATGGCTCGCAAATGATAATTTATTACCACCGAAACAAGAGAAACCAAATTAGCGATTCTCTTGAAAAGTGAAACTGTCCCCAAAGTCGTGGGTGTCCCTTGCCCCCTTTACCCCTGGGTTTTATTTCTCCTATCAATTCTTGCTCTTGTCATTCTCTCCCGTAAGCCGCCTTCGTTTATAAAGGCAGTTTCAAGTGAGTTTAACTGCCTTTTTAAAAGATAGGTTGTAACTTTTATAAGATTTATCATGGTATTAGCGCATATTTCAGGCTCAGGGTTTTCAATTGCTTTTTTGAAAGTTTCGTAATTAGCTTCAGGCGTTTTGTTTAACTCCTTGAGCCTCGTTAAAAGGCGGTTGCTGTTTTCCCATTGTTTCAGTTTATTGGTTCGTAGGAAATCTTCATAATCTATCAGCAGTTCCTCGAGGCTGGCGCGGGGCCACATTGGTAAGCTTTATTTCGGTTTCTTTGGATGTTGCCGATGCCATGCTTGCCTCTGCTATATTTTGTTTGCCGGAGCGTGCGGCCTGCACCATTTGGTCAATGGTGCGATCATATTTTCTGAAAAAGCGTTTTGTGAAATATACCGTTCCATCGTAAATTATTTCAGCTTTCCGGTAAGTAATTAAATTACGGTAGCCACCATGGGTGGGAATAAAGCCCTCCATTCTGTTTTTTTCCATTTAGTTCTCAGGGGAGATATCTGCACTGAAGAAGTTCAGATGTTTATTTTCCCCGACTGGGTAAAAATACAACAAAAATATTTACCATTTCGGCAAAGGGACAGTAGGGACAGCAGCGACGAACAATGATTGGGTAAGATGGCTTCCCCGAGTACTCGGGGCCATGACGGGAACCACCCGCCCCTGCCCCTCCAAGTAGGGGAATAAAAAAGGTGGATTCCTTGCGGAACCCACCTTTACAGGTTTTAGATAATTGGCAGTCGGCCTTCCGACTTAGCTGTTTTCAGTCGTCTCCGCAGATGCTTCGTCGTCGGCTGCTTTCTTGTCTGATG
>DATHNK010000503.1:0-6324 GCA_035486075.1 Bacteroidia bacterium | reverse complement strand
TATTTCGGCAACAGAGAATCCGTTCTTCTCGAGAATGTATTTAAACCCATATTTCGTAAAGCGGAAATAATCGTAGGGCTCTTCATGCAAATGCCAGTACATCGGCCCTGAAACAATAAAATGCCCCCCGGGTTTTAACAGGCGAAATGCCTCTTTTACCAATGCCTGATGGTCATCCACATGCTCAATAACCTGGGTCGAAAATACCGTATCGAAACTCGCATCAGGCAAAGGAATTTTAGTCGCTTCGCAAATCACATCTACCTTATTCATGCTCGATTGAACTACATCACAGCCAATATATTCCTTTGCAATACCTTGAAACATACCTTCATACGGCTTGTTACCGCAACCTAAATCCAATACTTTTTCGCCTGCATATTTCTTAACGGCATATTCCAAATCCCTTATTAGCGGCTTGTAAACAAGATAATAATGGTCGGAAATATCAACCTTGTTATAGTCACTGAATCTATCCAAGTTTTCTTCCCTCATTTCTTTTTTAAGAAATTATCAAGTAAATATTTTAATGTGGCTTTACTGGAATCGAGTATAGATTCATAATAGCCCACCTTTTTTGATTTGTAATCTAATAGTTCCGGATGAACAAGAGATAGGACAGTGTTGCCTGTTTTACCATAAGCCTCGTTTAATTTCGGATAATTTGAAAGAGCATTTTCCTTCACAAAAAAAAGCATGTTTTGCCTGTACCACCATTGAATTCTTTTGTCATCCCAAATACCTGTACGCAAACAATCAACTGGAGCAAAGCCATTCTTCTTAAATAGATCCACCCAGTATTCAGGGTATTGTTCATTCACGTGCATAGTTCCTTCCTGCCCGGGAATAGCAGCGGAAAACAATACAACATTCCCCAATCCGCATAAAGACGAAACAAACGCTTCCGCATATTTGCCGGGCAAATGCTCAGCAACTTCCAGACTTGTAACCAAATTATACCTTTTATTATCTCTATAACCATTTTCCAGATTACATTCAATAAAATTATTTTCAGAAATAAGGAGTTGTTTATGGTCTATATAGCTACCGTCAACGCCTGTAATTTCATTCGCACCGTTCTTCTCCCAAACACTCAGCCATGCCCCCACCCCACAACCAATATCAATAACGGACACGGGAGTAATGTATTCTTTTACAATCGGAATAACGGCCTCTGCTGAGGCTAACGCACCCTTCAAATGGTATTCAAAAAAATTATCCTTGTAGTCTTTGGGTTGCATTATATCAATAGTTCAATATTTTATATAAGGCGTGATTCAGGAACAATAAATCCGTGTGCCGGGTAGTGCTGGTAAGTACGGTTCTTCTGGGGGCTTTCTATAATGGAAAATTCGATGCACTCTTTCTGCCAATCGTAGGTCTCGCTGAAATGCGGGCCCAGCCAAGCATCCAGGTAATAATCGCCGGGAATAAAGCCGTTAATATCAATTTCAGAAACCAAGTCAATCGTTTCGCCGGAAGGCTTGATAAATGGCTCCAGCTTTGGTATAGCCTGCCCTATGGGCGTTCCCATTTTACTGAAAATATCGTAGGAAATAAATGATGTTGCCATTTCCGGAAAACACTTAACGGAAGCATTAATTGTCAATTTCAAATGGGGTTGTTTTCCCCCAATCTTCACATCGATCTTTTTGAAGTAGGGATGTTTTATATCCGCCTTTTGGGTCCAGGAATTGGAAACATGCGAGCCCGAATGCAGGTAATGGTTGATCACATCATCAGATTCACCTGTCATGGAAATTTGACCGTCTTTCAGTAATATCGCTTTTTTGCAAAGATTCTGAACAGCGTTCAGATCGTGGCTTACGAATAAAATGGTACGCCCGTTTTTATTCACGTCTTCCATTTTACCCATGCACTTTTTCTGAAACTCCGCATCGCCTACTGCCAGCACTTCATCGATCACCATAATTTCGGGTTCCAAAAACGCCGCCACAGAAAAAGCGAGGCGCAATTGCATACCACTGCTGTAAAATTTCAAGGGTGTATCCAAAAATTTCTCCGTGCCGCTGAAATCAATTATCTCATCGAATTTGGACGAGATCTCTTTGCTCGACATCCCCAATATGGAACCATTCAGAAACACATTCTCTCTACCCGTCAGTTCAGGATGAAAACCTGTTCCTACTTCCAGTAAGCTCGCCATTCTGCCGCGGGAAATTATGTTGCCAGTTGTAGGCGGAGTAATGCGTGAAAGAATCTTTAATAGTGTCGATTTCCCGGCACCATTCTTACCTATTATACCAATACATTCGCCTTGCTCCACATTAAAACTGATATCTTTTAACGCGTAAAAATCTTCGCTCACTTCAGTCGAACGCCTGAAAACAGATGTAATAGCATCACGCATACTTACATATGCCCTGCTATTGTGCTGAATACGGAATTTCTTCGAGATCTTATTTATTTCGAGTATCGGTTTCATTATCAGGCTAAGTCTGCAAAATCGGCTTCAGTTTTCCGGAAATAATATATTCCAACAATAAATAACATAACTGCAAAAAAGAGGCTTATCGCTACTAAACGCAATTCCAGTATTTGTCCATTGAATCCTGATCTGAATAATTCCACGGCGCTATACATGGGATTAATCGCCAACAAATATTTAGACCCGGTAAAATGGAAAACGGAAATAGGATAAATAACGGGAGTGACAAACATCAGAAATTGAACCAAAAATGGGGTCACATAACGGAAATCCCTATATTTAATGGTTAAAGCCGCAAGCAAAGAGCCAATCCCAAAGGTAGAAATTACAGTTATAATTATGCTTACCGGAAACAGTAATAAAAATTTATCCAGTTCAAATTTAATACGGTCATGGTAGAAAATCATCATCCCGATTAGGATAATAAAGGCCATCAGGAAATCGAATAGGGCAGTAAGAACAGAAGAAATTGGAATAATGAGCCTGGGGAAGTATATTTTCCGGATAATGTTTGCATTAGAAATCATACTATTTCCCGCATTGGATATTCCGGTTGAAAATATCATCCAAAGAGTAAGTGCGGAATAGGTAAAAAGCGGGTGTGGTAAAGACTCCGAAGGAATATTCAAAGCGCTGCCCGCCAGTGAAAAAATACTCATCAGCAGCAGGGGTTGCAGGATGGCCCACAGAAAGCCTAATACAGTTTGCTTGTATTTAACTTTAATATCGCGCCAGGCAAAGAAGAACAACATTTCCCTGAACAGCCAAATCTCTTTTAAGCCCAGGTTAAGTTTCTGGTGCGGTTTAATTTCGTACTCCACAGGGCAAATATACATTTTTATGCCTTTTACGGTTTCGATGAAAGGGAATTTCACATATTTGTACCCATTATTACCTCCGATAAATTGATTTTAAAACATAGTTATGAAAAAAATTACTTTTCTGCTGCCGGCTATATGCCTTTTTCAGGCATGCTCTACTAACAACGGAACTAAAACAAGTACCTCTATGATAAACCAAAATTTCGATCAGTTCAAGAATCAGTTTGTAGAGGACATGTGGAAGGTTTACCCGGTTTGGGCCACTTCTGTTGGATACCATAAATACGATTCCGTTTTGGTTATTCCCACGGAAGCATCCAGGAATAATGAACTGAAATTTGCCCAGCAGACAGAAGATGGTTTGAAAACATTCAAGTTCGATTCCTTAAATGCCAATGAAAAGACTGACTACCGCATGATCATCAACTTTATTGATGGTACACGTTTCAATATCAATGAATTTAAGTCTTATCAGTGGGATCCTTCCATGTATAATGTGGGAGATGCGCTCTTCTATATAATGGATAACAAAAAAGCACCTCTGGAAGAACGGTTGAAGAATTTATCGCAACGCCTGGCAAATGTTCCTGCCTATTTTGAGGCAGCCAAATTAAATATTAAGCGGCCAACCAGGGAACATACTCAACTTGCCATAGACCAGGGAAATGGTTCACTCTATTTCTTTAAGTCTGTATTTCCAGATTCATTGAAGAAATCAAAGCTAAGTGAAGCTGAAGTAAAGCAATTCAGCCGCCATGCGGCATTAGCCCAGCAAGCTATTGAGGGTTATGTGAAGTGGTTGCAGGATAATGTAATGAGTCACGATTCAACCTATTTCCGTAGCTTCAGAATAGGCAAGGAACTATATGACAAAAAATTCCTGATAGATATTGATTCCCGCTGGACGGCTGATGAAATTTATCAAAAGGCGTTGGACAGAAAAAACTTCCTTCATAAGGATATGGACAAACTAACCGACCAGCTATGGAGCAAATATCTGCCAACCGTCAAGGCACCTGATGACACATTAGTTAAAATTAAAATGCTGATAGATACTATATCTGCAAACCATTGCGGACGGGATGAGTTTATGGAGACCATAGAAAAACAATTGCCTGAACTGACTACCTTTATCAACACCAATCATATTATTGATCTTGATTCTACCAAGCCATTAAAAGTTCGTAAAACCCCTGAATACATGGCTGGTGTGGCAGGAGCGGGTATTAATGCTCCCGGCCCTTACGATAAAGATGCAGCTACCTATTATAATGTAACTCCGCTTACAGCCTACACACCCGAACAGGCGGAAAGCTATCTGCGGGAATACAATCATTATGTATTGCAAATACTCAATATACATGAAGCTATTCCTGGGCATTACACCCAATTGATATATGCCAACCGCTCCCCCAGTATCATTAAGGCTTTGTTTGGTAATAATGCGATGATAGAAGGCTGGGCCTGTTATGTGGAAAGAATGATGATAGAACAAGGCTATAACGCATCGCCGGAGATGCAATTGTTTTATGACAAATGGAACCTGCGCGAGACCTGCAATTTCCTGCTCGACCATAATATACAATGCAACAACTGGACCAAGGACCAGGTAATGGACCTATTGGTAAAAGAAGCGTTCCAGCAACAAGCCGAATCGGAGGAAAAATGGAAACGGGCGACCCTGTCACAAGTACAACTGGCCTGCTACTTCACCGGAGTAACTGAAATTTATGACTTACGGGAGGAGTTAAAACAGAAACTGGGAACTAAATTTGATCTGAAAAAATTCCATGAAGATTTTCTAAGCTACGGCTCTGCTCCTGTTAAAGAAATCAGGGTGTTGATGTTGCAATCTCTGTCGAAAACCTAATAAACACAGTACATTTTTTCCCGTTTAAAAATTATTTAACTCTGTTTCAGTTAGTTTAATCATTCATTTTAATCATATGATTAAATTAAATGATTAACTAAAGGTTTTGTATATATCTTTGCGCTATAATTGATACAAAAATGTCTCCCAAATCATTCACAAAAGAAGATGCCTCCACGGAAGACAAAATAAAGTCGGCAGCCCGGAAACTCTTTACACAAAAAGGATTTGCAGCTACAAAAACAAGGGATATCGCCAACGAAGCAGGTATTAACCTCGCCTTATTAAACTATTATTTCAGGAGCAAGGAAAAGTTGTTCGAAATTATCATGCTGGAAAACCTCGGGCACTTTTTCCAGGGGGTTGCAGTAATTGTAAATGATGAAAAAACCACTTTCTACAAAAAAATCGAACTGCTTGCCGATTTTTATATCACGAAACTCATGGACAACCCGGATGTTCCTTTATTTGTTTTAAATGAAGCTCGAAGTAACCCGCAAAAATTGCCCTTGCAGTTCCAAATAATGGAGACCTGTTTCATACGGCAGTTTTTAGAGGAAATTAAACTGGGAAACATTAAGAAGTTGAACCCCGGCCATCTCATGATGAACATTATGGGATTGGCCGTATTCCCGTTTGCGGCACGACCGATGGTGCAGAAGATCAGAAATATCACCGACAAAGAATACGAAGCCCTTATGCTCGAACGAAAGAAACTGGTTCCTGAATGGATAAAAGGAATGCTGGAAATTAAAAAGTAACGATGAAAATTATACCTGAAAAATTTTACTTACCTATGAAAAACATCCTGATATTGTTCAGTTTGTTGCTGACGATTGCCAATGGTTACGGGCAAACTGCTAAAACCCTTCAACTGGAAGAATGCTACAAACTTGCAAAACAACAGTATCCGCTGATCAAACAACGCGACCTTATTGAGAAAACCAAAGATTACACTATTCAAAATGCGGCTAAAGGATATTATCCGCAATTTAACATTAACGGGCAGGCAACATACCAATCTACAGTTACGGAAATAGCAATAAGCGGGCTCCCTCCGGCATTCAGCCATTTAAGTTTTCCGGTGCTTCCCCTGGAACAGTTTAATGTGCATGGAGAAGTTGACCAGACTATTTATGATGGCGGTGTTATCAAACAACAAAAGCAATCGGATGCTGCAAATG
>DATHNK010000502.1:0-7072 GCA_035486075.1 Bacteroidia bacterium | reverse complement strand
CCCGGCTGAGCCCGGCCCAAGCCACGTTACACAGGATTCATCTTTCACTTTTGCAGAAACAGCTTCCAGCATGACGGCTACGCGTTCATAAACTTTTTCCGGCCCGCCCGGCATAATGCTTGGCCCATAGCGTGCACCAGATTCGCCACCCGAAACACCCACACCCATAAAATGAATATTGGATGCGAATAATTCTTCAATACGCCTGTCGGTATCTGTAAAATGTGAATTGCCGCAATCCATTAAAAGGTCATCGACAGATAGAAGAGGTTTTAGTTCGTTAATAACCTCATCTACTATTTTCCCGGCAGGAACAAGGAGTATGATGGTTCTGGGAGTATTCAATAATTGAATGAATTTATTTAAATCGGATGTTGCAATTATATTTCGTTGGCCGGCATCTTTCTGAAGTAATTCAACTTGTTTAATATCTTTATCAAACCCTGCAACGTTATAGCCATGATCGTTTATATTCAAAACCAGGTTGCGGCCCATAGTGCCTAACCCTATCATCCCGAAGTCATATTTGGTATCTTCCATTTTTATAATTTATCTCCCTTAAATTTATATTTTTTCAATTGGCTTTTTGCCTGGGAAAGGCCCTTGTAATGAATTCCATGCATCCCTACTGATTTCGCCACTTCCACAAACATAAGCCGGTCATCGATATACAAAGAATGCTCAGGCAATGTTTGGGAAATATCAGATGCCATCCGGAAAATATCGGTATCGGGCTTGCGGTAATGCACATACGAAGAAGAGACAAAAGCATCGAACAATTCGTTCAGTTTGAATTTTTTGATCCGGTAGTTATTCAATTCCCTTCCCTCGTTACTTATTGCAAGCACTCTCAGTTTATGCTTTTTTTTTAATTTTCTGAAATAATCAATTGCATCCTTATGGGCAACCGAACGGCTGAACATAAATTGTATAAAATCATCTTCCGAAAACTTCCTTGCTTCATAAAAAACAACACGCTTTAAGTATTCGCTGAGCGTAAGTTTTCCTTCTTCAAATGTATCAAAGGTTAAATGGTGGCGTTCGTTCATTTCCTCTCCGTCCAGGTTAAAATGAGCTATGGCTTTTTCACGCGAATGATGATCCCAGCCGTTTGTAAGCAATACCCCGCCTATGTCAAGAAACAGGGTTGTTATTTGATTAGCTTTCATACATTTCTTGTTGAATGGGATGCTTGTTTGCCGCCCGTATGGACAGATGTAGTTTATTCAGTTCACTATCAATATCGGTTCCTAAATGAATAAGAATTACTTTCCGGCCTTTATCGTTAAGCGAACGGAAATCGCCCAGCGCCTGTGCCAGGTGCAAGGTACGGAATCCGAATTTTTCTCCCGGAATGGCCAATTCATTTTCTTCGTCTCCAATTAAAATAATATATAATCCCGTATCAGGGCCTCCTTTGTGTAACTGCCCTGTAGAGTGCAGGTAGCGGGGTCCATTTAACAAGGTAGTAGCCTCTTTTAACTCGTCTCTCATTTGCTCCCTCCATGTTTGCAGGATTTTTGTCCTATAGTCAGTCATAAGGAAGTAGGGCGACAAAGCAATGTAATCATTAGGCTTTGCCTGGGTAAGAAAGCTTTTTACAAACTCTCCGGCAGAACCTTGATGATCGGTTGCGTGCTGTGCCGCCTTTTTCCCGACATAAATAGTGGTGTTTTCAGATTGGAACAGCGGTTCCGGCATTTCAAATGAACCTTCCTCGCTCCATCCTTTAAGCAATTGCTCGGTATTTTTTTTACTTTCTTCAACATTGGGTTGGTTAAAAGCATTAATACCGATCATTATTCCCGCTACAGCAACAGCTATTTCCCAACTGTAATATTCACCACCCAATGCAAGTTTATTTGCCACCCTGATCCTGACTATAGGATGACCGGCATCTTCCAGCATTTTGAGTTTTATTTCATCCGTCTCGTTGTTGTCTGTCGGTAAATACATATGTATAAAAATTCTGTCTTTGCCATATACTCCAGGGGTGGCAAGGGTTTCTCCGTTTACCGGTATTAGTCCCCGGCCTTCTTTGCCGGTACTTTCAGCCAGCAATTGTTCCACCCAAAAACCGAATGAACTTAAGGAGGAAGACAACACAAAAGTTACTTTATCGCGCCCATGTTTTTGGCAGATACCCAATACCCCGCCCAAACTTAGTCCGGGGTTAGCAGCAGCCGGAATACCATCGCAACAATCTTCCATTTGTTTTGCACTTGATAAGAAGGCTTTAATATCTATTCCCATTAATGCCATCGGGACTAACCCAAAGTCGGAAAGTACTGAGTAGCGGCCTCCCAGGTCGGGCGGATTAATAAATACCTGTCTGAATTTATATTGTTCGGCAGTCTTTACCAGTGGCGTGCCTGCATCGGTTATGGCTACAAAATTATTTCCGGGACCAGTTGTGTTTTTTAGTTCCAGTTGATGGTAGAAGTATTGGAAGAAACTCAAAGTTTCTTTCGTATCACCCGATTTGCTGGCAACAATAAAAAGTGTTTTTTCAATATTTATTTTATTTTCCACTTCTAAAATGGCGGCAGGGTCGGTATTATCCAATACCAATAATTGAAGATAACCGCCGGAACTTCCAAATGTTTCGCGCGCTACTTCTGAGCACAAACTGCTTCCACCCATGCCCAGTAAAACAGCATGTGTATATCCTTCTTCTTTAACCTTTGCCGCAAAAGCAATCAGGTCATCCGCGTTTTTTGTAAAATGATCGGGCAATGTCAACCAACCTAACCGGTGACTTATTTCTTTTACTTCCTGGGTATCGGTCTTCCATAAATAGGGGTCTTCTGCAAAGAGCAATCTTCCTGTTTGTTTTTCGTCCATGGAAGCGTAAGCAGAATTTATCTCTTTATCCAGTTTCCCGCAGCTAATTTGCTGCGAAGAGGTTTGGTCGCCTGATACCTTCATTCTTTTATTAGCGAGATTGCTTATGAGTGTATTGTAAGAATCGGTAAATTTTTGAATGCCTTCATTTTCCAGTTGTGCAGTTACAAAGTCAATATCAATTCCATGTTTTTTAAGCTCCGGAAATAATTGTTTTGCATCGGCAAGCCCTTCTTCTACCGTATCTGCTTTCAAATTTCCATGTGCGGCAAATGCTTTAATGGTATCCTCGGGCAACGTAGTAACCGTATCCCTGGCAATTAACGATTCTACATAACGAAGGTCTTTATATAGCGGGTCTTTGTTGCCGGTGCTTGCCCATAATAGTTTTTGCACATTAGCTCCTTTATCTTTTAGTTTTTCCCATGCATCGCTACTGAAAATTTCCTTGAAATATTGGTAAGACAACTTGGCTGTAACTATTCCTGCTTTGCCCAGCATTAATTCCGGACGGCTTATATTTTTGTTTTCTGAAATAGGAATAATGTGGTGTCCGATCAATTGGTCTGTAAGTGTATCGATCCTGCTGAGAAACACACTGGCAACCGAAATAATTTGGCTTACCGGTTTGCCTGCTGCAATCCGGCGTTCAAGCGCCCTTAAATAGGCTTGTGCAACTTCGTAATACCGGGCAGTAGAAAATAACAGTGTAATGTTAATACTTATACCTTCAAATAACATTTGTTCAATGGCAGGAATGCCTTCACGGGTACCGGGTATTTTTATCATGCAATTCAGGCGCCCCACTGCTGTGTGTAATCTGCGTGCTTCTTTTATCGTTCCTTGTGTGTCGCGTGCCAGGTATGGTGATACTTCCAGGCTAACAAAACCATCCGTTCCGCCTGATTCATTAAATACGGGTTTTAAAATATTACAGGCATCTTGCACATCCTTTATGGTGAGTGCATCGTAAATTTGTTGAGGTGTTTTTCCTTCCCCTGCAAGTATTTTTATTTGCTCATCATAATCACTGCTGCCTGCAATAGCCTTATCAAAAATGCTGGGGTTGGATGTTATCCCTCGCAAGCCTTGTTCCGCTACTCTTTTATTGAGTTCTCCGCTTGTTATCTTTTTTCTTGTAAGGTTATCAAGCCAATAGCTTTGGCCGTAGCTTAATAAGTTGATCAGATTATCCATTGTTTGATGTTTTTATTTGTGCTTACTTAATTTCTATAGGGTTCTGAAAGAAAATACATTCTTAATTTAGTATTTTTATCAATTTCCAATACCCTTTTCCGTAGCTCATATTCATCCGCACTTATTTCTCCGGTGGAAAATTTATGCTGCAATACATCGAAGGGGTTTCTTTTTGTTTTTTTTCTCCTTACCGGTTGAAAGAAGGAGAAAAACAGTAGTATTAAAATAGACCAAGTTACCCACCAGATAAGGTCCATACCAAAAAAATGATAATTGAAAAACATGGCTTTTAGGGTTATTTATTATTGTTACAAACTTGAGGTTTTAATATCAGGTGGCTATTACACATTGATTGCCGGAAGTTACATTCTTCACACATTTTCGGCTGCTAAAAAAGTATTTCATGTTTATATTTCTGGCACCTATCAAATATACCCCGTGACAAAAAAATAATTAATAATTATTCGTCGAACACAATTTAACAGTGGTTAAACCATTTATCCGGCAGGGTTAAATTTTAATAATTTATACAGATCCCCCTGAACAACTAAGTAAGTATGGGTAGCTGAGGCATTTAATATCCCAAAAAATTTAGCCCTGGTACAATTGCTTTCTTTTAGACCTGTTTAGTTTAATATCAAAGGGAACTTTAACCTATTAATGGAGCTAATAAGGTATCTGTCAAATAAAAAGGGGGCTAATTTTTGAATAAAATATATTCCTCGTTTTGCAGTGGAATAATGGTATCAATTCCGAGTTCATCATTTATTTTCACCCGGAAAGTTTCTTGCGCCAGGGGCTCACCATGAACCAGGAATATTCTGGAAGGTTTTTGTTTGAATTGCTTTATCCAGTCAATCATTTCCTGCTGGTCCCCATGGGCTGATAAGGCAGACATTTCACTAACCTTTGCCAGTACTTTATAATATTTCCCATACATTTTTATTTCATGCACACCTTCCCGCAAAGCCCTTCCACGGGTTCCTTCTGCCTGGTATCCCACAAGCAAAACAGTATTCTTTTTATTTTCAATATAATGTTCCAGGTATTCCAGAACCCGTCCCCCTGTTAACATTCCGCTTGCAGCAATAACAATTTTGCTTCCCTTCTTTTCTATCACTTTTTGGGTATCATGCCAATCCCTTATAATGGTAATATTATCATGAAGCTGCCTGGTATCTTCCGCGGTTAATTTATGCCATTCGGGATACCTGTTTAATATTTCTGTTGCGTCCGCCCCCATAGGGCTGTCCATGTATACAGGGATGTCTGGTATATTAAGCTCGCGTTTCAGTTGAAGGATCATGTGCATTAGTTCCTGGGCCCTGCCTACGGCAAAACTCGGAATTAACAAGTTTCCCTTGCGGTGGATAGTTGAATTAATTATATCGCTTAACTCGTCCATTGCATTTTCATTACTGTGCAAACGGTTGCCATAAGTGCTTTCCATAACCAGGTAATCTGCACTTTCAATAATTTCCGGTGAGGCGAGGAGCTCAGATTCTTTTCTTCCTATGTCTCCCGAGAAAACAATTTTCTTGCCATAACAGGCTATTTCTATAAAACAGGAACCAAGTATATGGCCATTCTTAAGAAATTGGAAACGGATATCCGGAGAGAGACTTATCCACTCCTTGTCGGTATGGGTTTTGAATTGGTTGAGCGATTTTTCAACATCAGCGGTAGTATACAGTGGGAGCGCAGGCTTATGTTTTGAATAGCCATACTTGTTGGCGCGGTCAGCATCTTCTTCCTGGATCTTAGCGCTGTCGCGCAGAATAATTTCAACCAGGTCGCGGGTCGGAGCAGTCATCAGGATGTCCCCTTTAAAGCCCGATTTCACCAGCAACGGAATATACCCGCAATGATCGAGGTGGGCATGTGTAAGAATTACCGTATCAATTTGATCGACCTGCACAGGCAGCGGTTCCCAGTTTTTTAAACGCAATGATTTTATTCCCTGGAATAGCCCGCAATCGATCAGGATATTTTTACCCGGAGTTTTTAATAAATGTTTTGAGCCGGTTACGGTAGAAGCGGCGCCTAAAAACTTAATTGAAATTTCGTTTGACATAATTTTATTGAATTTGTTCTAGAATGGCTGAGTCCAGCATTATTCCGTTTGTTTCATGTAAAATGGTATTGCATGTTACTATTTTTTCCACCCCCGATCGTTTTAATTCTGAATAGGCGTTTCCTGAAAACACCGCATGTATACCAATACAGACTGCCGGTTTAGCTCCCTGCTCTTTCAAATGTTCTACCGTATTTATCATAGTGGCAGCGGTGGAAATTATATCGTCGACAATTACCGGAGTATAGTTTTCCAGGTATTTGTGTATATGCGGAATGGAGACTTTTACCTTTTTATCACCGAACCTTGATTTTAAAAGTACTGTGTATGGAGCCCCGGCGTCCTTGGCCACCTGGCTCACCCATTGTTTGCTTTCCATATCCGGGCCTATAAGAAGCGGGTTCTTTATATTTTCCTTTATCCATTTAGAAATGAATGGAGTAGAATGTATCACTCTGGTAGGTATGGCATAAATGGAATCCAGTGAACTGATGCGGTGAAGATGCGGATCAATAGTAATTATTTCATCCATAAAAGATGAAATAAGGTTAGCGAAATGACCGGAAGTAATGCATTCCCCCGGATTGAATTTTTTATCCTGTCGCATGTAAGCCAGGTAAGGGGAAAGGAGCGTGATCTTATCCGCCCCGGCATCGCGAATTATTTCAGAAAGGAAATACAGCGGGAGAAATTTATTGTCAGGACGATCAAGCGTGCAGATTATGACAACGTCCTTTCCATTTACGTTGCTTTCCAGCTTTATGTATGATTCCTCGTCAGGAAAACGGTGATATTGATAATGGCCTTTTTCACACGTTAGGCCGGCAATAATACTTTCAGCTAATTTTTCATTACCCGGAAGCGCAAATACAATTTTATCCATTATTTTTTATTTTATTATTATTATATTCTTTTCCATGTTCACATACTGCAATGTATACTCCAGTTCGCCTGATG
>DATHNK010000501.1:0-3319 GCA_035486075.1 Bacteroidia bacterium | reverse complement strand
GAAACCCTGCAAAAACTAAGCCCTTACAGGGACAGGTTGAAAATGAGCATACGCGTGATGCCTAACCCTAACCCGAATTATGCTAAAGATCCATTTACCCAGCAAGCCATTCGGGAGTATGAGGAAACATTGCAACGGCAGCGAGAGGGGAAACAGACGTAAAGTTTGTAAAGTTCGTGGAGTTTATAAAGCTAACTACTTAACAGGGACTGAGCTATACTGGTTGCTTACAGTAAAAGTACCTTTGCAACCATGTGTTTCAGTGACTTATAAAAGTATTTTATATTCCCTATAAAATAGTTAAAATATATTTATTGATCTATCGCTTAAATGTGATAAATAGTTTTATATTTGTCTTGATTTTATTATTTAATCAAAACCAAAATAAATATGTTACCAAATTATGGCGTTACAATAGGAACCTTTAAAAGTTCAAGTCACGAGCAGGGCACCTGGCTCCAGGAGATAATTCTATTAAATACAAGCAGCGGAACCGTATACCAATGTAATGTAGATGTAAATGAGCCCAGCCAGATCTTTCAATATATGACCCTGAATGGCTTGAAGGCAAGCTTGTTTCAAAACGTTTCTTCGCTTTCGGACGGATACCATGAGTTAGCCAGAAATGCCTCTTCAGGCGCTATAGATTATATACGCAGCCCTTTTGTGACAAACCCGGAGGGCTGCCTGGCCGTTTTTTATGCTCTTCTCAAAGCTTTTTTTGGAAGCAACAACCAGGTATGGAACAATGTTACCGGCGACGAAGCCGGGCAAGCGCTGGTTCAGCTGATAACACCCTCGAAACGGCTATATATCTTTGGGGCGCCATATGCCTCACCACCGCCCCCCGGAGCGCATGATGTTCACTGCAACCAAGGAGATACGGTTGCTGAATTCCAACATTTAGACGGCGTTTGGCAGGATGGCTGTGTTATAGTGGAGAATGCTGACGGAACACTTTCAGGCTACTTCGGAAAATTTGCCACACAAACATTTCCTACCGATAATACTACAGGGTTGCCGGTATAAGTGAACAAGAGTTTGGAAAGTTTATAAAGAAAAAATGCCACCTGTTAAATAAGCATGGATTTGCCTGTGCATGTATATTACAGGATCAATTTCTTATTGAGTCTTACTATTTCCATTTGAAGAATTCAACTTATCAAGCGGGGAGCCACCTAATATAGCGGGGTCAATACCAATGGCAAAATCATAATTCGATTTAATTTGATTGGCGGTTCTGGCAATCATAGTATCCATCTTTGCCCTATTCAACGTATCAACCGTTCTGCAAAAAGAAAGAATATCTATCTGTATTCCCTGATAAGCCTTATGCTGGTTCATATTTTTAGAGATATTCGTTTCGTTATTCAGCACCTTTGGTATGAAATAGTAAAAGGAAGCAAAAACCACATTAAAAATCAGAAATGCTTTTAGTTTCACAGTGCAGTTTGCCCAACCCCGGTGCGCCACCAGAAACACCGAGATAGAAAGCAGGGTGGTGAACAAGGTTAAACAAACCGAAAAAGCATAATAATTTCTAAAATATTCCAATCCCATTTCTTTGTAGGTATCCTTTAATTGCCCTGCAAATAAAAACTGGTCCTGCAAATAATGCATTCGGGGCTCCGCTACCTTTTTAAAAACATGGGCTGCACTTATATCTCCAAGTGAGTCTGCAAAATTTACATCATCTACAACCCTGCTTGAAATATGTTTAATAATCTCATAAGAGGAAATTTGCAATGATATCGCAACTACCAGGAAAAGGAACCCAATCAATAATACGTTACCCCTATTTTCTGTCCATAAGTAATCAGCGAATTTTTTCCTTGTATTTATAAGTTTTTTATGCTGTTCATTGTATTACAAGTTTTCAGCAATCCCGTTATTTTAATTTTTGAACTGTACCACTTATTTCGTAGGAACCTTTTTATCCCAATCAGGGTCTTTGAGGTTGGTTTTAATGATATTTTTTGTCTTTTCGTCGCCAAAGGCCGTTACCAGCACATCTCGTTTTGTGTCCTTGTCAATAAAATCCTTTGTGAACTTATTCTCTTCCATGATCTTTTCTACCATGGACTGGCCTATTGTTTTCACCAGATCGAATTTAGTTACATCATCCATTTCAATTCCTTTCAGTATCTCGTCAGAAAGGTTCCAAAGCATCTTATTCATGGACGGTACCATCCTGTTGGGGATTTTACCAATTGCCTTTTTATCGAATGAGATCTGGTAGCGCCTGTAATCAATGTCCGTCATTAACCCAGAACGGAAAGTATCTACCTGTATGGCGCTGGCATCCTGGCTTGCAGCGTCTATCACATATTCTATCCAGAATTTGGCTCCCGGAAAACCCGGACTGGCAGCCTCTTTAGGCTCTATTGATTTCACAGTCATTCCAGTGCCCAGGCTGAATAACGTGGTTGGGTAACCGTTGTATTTTTCCTTTCCATCGTAACTTTTTGCCTCCATAAGGGCAGCCAGCGACGGGTTGTTGTAGGCCGTTGTACCACCATCTACAAATCGTTCATAGGGCTGAAAATAAGTAGGAGCGGACATGGTAGCTTCCAGCACATGCCGCAAAAGTACTTCGTTATAGTAGCCACTTTGATTTCCGCCGGCCATGTTAAAACAGGTGAAAAATGTTTCTTCATTCTCCGTAATGTCCTTGGAGGTGATCATTAAATCGATATTGTGCATTTTACATGCCTGCGCAAGGCTGCTGTCCTTAACAATATCTTTTACGTTTTTACGATAAACGGCCTTGTCATAGCCCGGCAATATCCAGAATTTATCATGCAGAAAGATCTTTTTGAATACCTGTGTTACCAGGCTCTCATATTTTTCTTCAATTTGAACGGCGGTAAAACCCGATGCAATAAGCCCTGAAATAATGGCCCCGGTGGATGTTCCGGCAACCATATCGAATAATTCATAACAGGGTATTCCGGCTATTTCCTCTATTTTTTTTAATAACTGAACGGTAAGGATTCCGCGCATTCCACCACCATCTACACATAGTATGGTTTTATTCTCCAGGGGAATACGCAGCTTATTAAATGCTGCCTCTTTTGCTTTCAGGTTGGTTGTAGACATAAGGGGATTAGGTTCGTTCTTTTTTTATATTTTCTGCATGGCCGCTTCAGAATCATTAGCTTGCTTTAATTTAAAAAAATCACCCTAAGAGATCCATCCCGCCCCGAACGTATGGGGCAGGATGGTTGACATTACCGTAAAGTGGATTTATGACTAAACAAACCTACCAAAGTTGTTGTAATGTCTTTCTCAGGGCTTCGCTTCCTTTCACATAGTATCC
>DATHNK010000500.1:0-3220 GCA_035486075.1 Bacteroidia bacterium | reverse complement strand
GCAATTGACCCTGAAACAGGTGAAATTCTCTCCCTTGTTTCAAGCCCTTTTTACGATCCGAATTTGATGGTGGGAAGTTTACGTGCGAAAAATTATGTGAAGTTGTTACACGATAGTATTGATGTCCCTTTATTTAACCGTGCATTGATGGCTATGTATCCTCCGGGTTCTACATTCAAAACTATTGAAGCCCTTATAGGACAACAGGAAGGAGTGCTGAATGAAACTACTGCATATAGTTGCCCCGGTGCTTTTCATCTGGGAAAAATATCGGTGGGTTGTGATGCCGCACATGGCACTTTGCAATTGGAAAAAGCGATTGCTCTTTCATGCAATACATACTTCTGCAATGTATTCATGAGCATTATGAATAACAAAAAATACAATTCTACCGAAGACGCTTTTAACTCCTGGAGAAGGTATGTAACCAGCTTTGGTATTGGCATCCGGCCCGATATAGATTTACCGAGCGCTTTGCGTGGTTCCTTGCCGACTCAAAATTATTACGACAAATATCATGGCCGTGGCCATTGGAAAGGAGCCACAATTATTTCGCTCGCAATCGGCCAGGGAGAGTTAGGCGTAACACCTTTACAACTTGCCAACCAGGCTGCCATTATTGGTAACCGGGGATATTATTTTCTTCCGCATATTATTAAATCCATCGGTGATAAACCGACTATAAAAAAATATGCAACAAAGCACTTTGTGCCGATTGACTCAAAATATTTTGACATTGTTGCAGATGGTATGTGCGATGTGGTGAACGATGGAACTGCTGCAGCCAGTAAGATCCCGGGAATTGTTATGTGTGGAAAAACAGGTACCGCTCAAAATCCGAATGGAAGAAATAATTCTTTATTTATTGCTTTCGCGCCAAAGGACCATCCGCGTATTGCGGTAAGCGTAGTTATTGAGCGTGGCGGTTGGGGCGCTGAATGGGCCGCTCCTATCGCCAGTTTGATGATTGAAAAATATTTGAATGATACCATCAAAAGAACGGATATTGAAACTAAAATGATCAATGGTAATACCATTCAATATTTAGCGGAAGAAAAGACGGCTCCGAAAAAGAAAAAGAAAAATTCAACTGAGCAAAAAACAGCTACAGTAAAGAAACATAAGCATAAGGATGAGTGACCGCCGCAGTAATATTATACCGCATATTGACTGGTTTACTATCGGTATTTATCTGGCTATTGTATTTATCGGTTGGCTCAATATTTATTCAGCAGTTTACAACCCCACCCATCCCGGAATGTTTGATTTTTCACAACGCTACGGCAAGCAATTCGTATGGATAATTACCGGGTTTATAATGGCATTTTTAATTATGGTTTCCGATGCCACTTTTTTTTCAGTCTTCGCTTATCCGCTTTATGGAATAACCGTTTTAGCAGATATTGCAGTGAGGTTTATCGGGAGAGACATTGCCGGTAGCCATTCCTGGTTCAGGATTGGAGAGATTGGTATTCAGCCCGCTGAGCTTGGCATTTTTGCCATTAACCTGGGACTTGCAAAATATTTAAGTAACGAAAAAAAAGCGGCGGACATGAAGAAAATACGCTTGGTGGCTGCCGCCATGGTATTTATGCCCATGCTGCTAATAATAATTCAAAACGAAACTGGGGTAGCTGTAACTTACACTGCATTTATTTTTGTTTTATACCGGGAAGGTCTTTCAGGTAATATTTTGCTGGGTGGATTTCTTCTTATCACACTCTTCATTCTTGCGCTTGTCGGCAATAAAATAGTTATCTCTATAGTACTTGCAGGGCTTGCCCTGCTTGGATTTTTAATTTTTACAAGACGAAAAATAAAAGACCTCACCAGGGTTGGAGGGGTACTTGCTCTATGCCTTGCTATTGTTTTCGGAACAAACTATGCCTTCAACCATTTGGAACCACACCAGAAAAAAAGGATACAGGTTTTCCTGCAGCAAAATGTAAATAACAGCAAGGAAGGTTATAACCTGCACCAGGCAGAAATTGCCATTGGCTCCGGAAGTCTTTTTGGGAAAGGATATTTGCAGGGTACACAGGCAAAATTAAACTATGTTCCTGCTCATGCTACCGATTTTATTTTCGTTACCCCTTGCGAGGAATGGGGCTTTGTTGGCGCTGCATTTATTATTATTCTCTACTTTATTTTAATTATACGCTTAATATTTTTAGCTGAACGACAGCGTTCCCCTTTCAGCCGTATTTATGGATATGGTGTTGCCTCCATATTTTTTATTCACGTTGCTATTAACGTAGGTATGAATCTTGGATTAGTACCCGTAATCGGGATTCCCTTGCCATTTATAAGTTACGGGGGCTCTTCTTTCTGGGCATTTACTTTGCTGATGTTTATCTTTCTGCGTTTGGATGCAGACAGGTTGCAGATATTGCGTTAAACCCCTCTTGTCTTTTCTTTCAACTGTTCCAACAAAATATTTATGGTAGATAAATGGGTTCGGAAGCTAAGCACCGCCAACCTAAGCATAAATCGATCCTCAAGCATAGTGGAGGAAATAAATACTCTTCCATCGGCCACAATTTCTTCCATCAGCTTTTTATTGAACGCATTTGCATCACCTGTTTTTGGAATGAAGCGATAAGACGTAACCGATAAGTCCGGATAGGGGCCCATTTCAAAGCCCATCTTTTTTACTTCGGAATAAAAATATCGTGCCAGCATTAACTTCTCTTCCAGGCAAGCGCGGAATGGTTTTAATCCTAATAATTGCATAGGTAACCAAAGTCTCAATCCACGGAAATGCTTGGTAAGTTCAGGCGACAGATCCGCTGGAGACAATTCTTCGTCGGCACTTAATGCGTCCTGCATGTAGTTTGCTTTATAGTATTGAGAATCCATAAGGGCTTGTCTGTTTTTCACCAAAACCATTCCCAGTCCATAAGGTAAAAACATTCCTTTGTGCGGATCTAATACAACCGAGTCAGATAATTCAATTCCTTTCAGAGCTTGCTTTCCATAATCTGTCAATATGAAAAATCCTCCATAAGCTCCATCAATGTGGTACCAGAGATTATATTTTTTTGCTATCTTACCAATACTTTCCAATGGGTCAATCGCTCCAACATCCGTAGTGCCTGCAGAAGCGATAACTAAAAAAGGAAAGAGATTGCTTTTTAGATCTTCTTCAATTGCATTTTCAAGTTCATCAGGTTTGATGCGGTAGTTTTCATCCAATGGGAGATACCTGATAATGCTTTCG
>DATHNK010000499.1:0-3487 GCA_035486075.1 Bacteroidia bacterium | reverse complement strand
GTCGGGGTGCATTCTCTATCAATGCCCTCTGGAAGAATAAAGTAGCCGTTTTGGTGGGCGATTATATGTTATCAAGGGGCCTGCTCCTGGCCGTTCAAAACAAAGAATTTCACTTACTGGAACTCGTCTCTACCGCTGTACAAAAAATGAGTGAAGGTGAATTACTGCAGATTGAAAAGACCCGCAAACTAAACATTACAGAGCCCGAATATTTTGAAATAATAGCCAATAAAACGGCATCTTTGGTAGCGGCATGTTGTGCATCCGGAACCGCATCCACAGGGGCTGACAATGCAACGGTGAAAAGAATGTGGGACATGGGAATGCAACTGGGTGTCGCTTTCCAGATCAAAGATGACCTGCTCGATTATGAAACCGGGCTGGATATTGGCAAACCAACAGGTACAGATATTAAAGATCAAAAAATAAGCCTGCCATTGATCTATGCATTGGAACGATCAACTTACCTGGAAAGGAAAAATATTATCAGCCTGCTTAAAAACAAGAGCGGGGATAAAGCTACTGCCTTGAAGATATTAGAGTTTGTGAAAGAAAAAAAAGGGCTTGAATATGCGAAAAGTAAAATGTATGAGTACCGGGAGAATTCAAAAGTAATGCTGAATGGGTTACCGGAATCAACCTATAAAACGGCGTTTGAACAGTTAATAGAGTTTGTAACTGAGCGAGATAAGTAGCCTGTAATAGAAATTCTCCTAAATTTGTACTCGAAAAATTTATCTATGAAAAAAACAGCATACTTATTTATATTCTCTGCAGGGCTATTGGTTGGTTGCCATTCCAACAAATCCGATAACCAAAACTCTTCTGTAACGGTTATTGATACCTCCAAAATACATGCTGCACCCAAACAGGCACCGGATACGGCTATTAAAGACGGCCAGGTAATTAAACGCTATGAAAACGGAGTGATGAAAGAAAAGAGTTTTTATATCTCCGGAAAAAGACAAGGCGAGTGCCAGAGCTTTTTCCCAAATGGTAAACTATGGAGCGATGATTACTTTGCAGATGGATTGCTTGACGGACCAACCGCCTCTTATTACGATAACGGGCAAAAGAGATATGAAGGCACGTATACAAAAGGCAAGCCTTCCGGAATCTGGAATTTTTATAATAACACAGGAAAAGTGACCAGTACGGTTAATTACACCAAAAAATAAAATTATTTGGTTCTGTAGGTCATGCCTCCTTCAGTGAAACATCCACTAAAAATTTATTTCGCAGCAAACGGCTTCCAAGAAGCATAGGGTATTTCATATTGCCCCTGTCTGTAAGGCTTATCCAGGCCCTTATTCTCCGGCTATGAAGCCGAATAGCAGTATGGATAAGGTATCGCATTTCGGTATCGCCAAATGAATTTTTGATCTGTTTCTCAATGAATTTTCTTTTATAAAAAATAGTCCGGTCCTGGTATTCAGGGTGAGTCGGGTCAAGCAGATTAAAGCATAGTATACGCTTTCCATGTTCCACTTTCACATTGATAAAATGACAGTGTAGCGAACAATAATATGCACCTGTATCTGCCTTTGCAGGAATACTTGTAAACCCCAATTTCGGAAGGTCCACCAATACCGTTCTTCCTATTATTTCCTTTTTCTTATCTTCCGTCATATAGTATTAACAACAACTCAAAATTAATAGTATAAATGAATACGGATGCCATAAGCTTAAAAAAACTAATTTTGCCCTAAGGCACCCCCTTTTGTAAGAAGAAGATTTCTGAAAGCTAAACCGCCTGTAATGATAACCTATTATATCCTTGGTTTCACTGTTATTTTTTCCCTGATCGGTTTCCGGGATAAGGCTTTTTTTGCTAAATACATGTTTAACCCGAACCGGATAAACAGTAATAAAAAGGAATGGTACACCATTTTCACTCATGCTTTTCTGCATGTAGATTATATGCACCTTTTCCAGAATATGTTAGTACTCTTTTTTTTCGGGCTCCCCCTGGAACAAGAGATATTCCCTTTCTACTTTCCTGCGCATGCACGTTATTTTTATTTAGTACTTTACTTTGGAGGGATAGTGGTTTCTTCCGTTCCCGCTTACGAAAAGCATAAACATAATCCGATGTATAGTGCGGTAGGAGCTTCCGGCGCTATCTTTGCGGTGCTTTTTTCTTACATACTTATTAATCCGACGGCCATGCTGCAGATAATGTTTTTGCCCATACCTATTCCGGCGTTTGTATTAGGTATACTTTATTTAGGATATGAATGGTATATGTCTAAACGCGGAAGAACCAACATAGGGCATGATGCCCACCTTTGGGGCGGAATTTTCGGACTTGTATTTACCACTTCTCTTCACTATCAATTTGCACCGGGTTTTTATAATCAAATAGTAACCTTGTTACACCATGAATAAAGCTATTTTACTGGACCGTGATGGGGTTATTAACCGGGAAAGGGGTGATTATACTTTCCGGATAGAAGATTTTGAAACTCTTCCGGATGTTACAAAAGCGTTGAAACTGCTGCAAAAAGCAGGTTATCTATTAATCATCATCTCTAACCAGAGTGGAATTGGCAGGGGGCTTTTTAAAATTGAAGATACGGAAAAAATGCATGGTTACTTGTTAGATGAATTGAAAAAAGAAAAGATCCATATCGAGGAAATATATTATTGTGTACACCATCCGGAAACGGGAAGCTGCCTCTGCCGCAAACCCGATTCATTAAATGTGGAAAAAGCGCTGGCCCGTTTTAATATTGACCCGAAAAAATCTTTTTTTATAGGTGATAAAGAACGGGATGTGTTGGCCGGAGAAAAAGTGGGCGTAAAAGGAATTCTTATGGAATCGAACTCATCATTGGTAACTGCTATTAAACCCTGCCTGAAAAAATGAAAATAGCCGTAAATACAAGGTTATTGCTCAAGAACAAAATGGAGGGGATCGGTGTGCATGCTTATAATGTATTGAAACGTATCACAGTCAATCATCCGGAACACCAGTTCCTGTTTATGTTCGACAGGGAATTCGATGAAAAATTCATTTTCTCCAGCAACGTTACTCCCGTTGTTCTATTCCCCCAGGCAAGGCATCCGCTTTTATATTATTGGTGGTTTGAACATTCGGTAGCCCGCACATTAAAGAAAGTTGAACCTGATATCTTTTATTCACCCGATGGATTCTTGAGTTTGAATACGGAGGTCCGTTCCATTCCTGTTATTCATGACCTGAACTATGAGCATTACCCGAAAGACTTACCCCGCTGGGCAAGTTGGCACTACCGGCATTTCTTCCCTATGTTCGCGGGAAAAGCCCGCCGTATAATTACCGTATCTGAATTTTCAAAGCAGGACATCGTTCAGCATTACCATGTACATGCCGATAAAATTGATGTAGTGTATAATGCAGCCCACGACCACTACAAAAAGTCCGGTGAATCGGAACAAAAAGCAATACGTGATAAATATACCAACGGCAGAGAATTTTTTCTATACGTAAGCGCATTGCATCCCC
>DATHNK010000498.1:0-15529 GCA_035486075.1 Bacteroidia bacterium | reverse complement strand
GCCGATACAATCGTTAACACACATTTTGACAGCCCTTTATTTTTAGCTCGCTGGCAATCTTGTGGTGATACCAATATAGAAACCTCCACACCCCCAATCTCCAATCCTCCATCCCTCTCCCTTTTCCCCAACCCCAATAATGGAGCGTTCACACTAGCATCTGTAGGGACACAAAATTTTGTGCCCGCAATTGTAGAGATATACAATGTGATGGGGGAAAAAGTATTTACCTCTACCCCTACCCTCCTCCCCCATAGCATGGGAGGCGCATCAGTTTCCTATCCAATTAACATTTCCTATGAACCTAGCGGCATTTACCTTTACCGGGTAATGGATGAAAGCGGTGCATTGGTGGGCGAAGGGAAGTTTGTAATTGGGTCCCGATAGCTATCGGGATAAAACTCAAAAAAAGTACGTACCTTTGTATAAATTATAATCAGAATGAGTTCCATAATAATAGCCAAAATGAATAATGAGAAGGATGCAGATTTTCTTCTTCAGGTAATTAAACGCGTTCAGGGAGAGGCTAAAATATTAAAAGGGAAAGCGCTGGAGGATTTTCATTTTGCTCAATTAATTGATGAAGGAATGAAATCGGAGACTATTCCGCTTGCCAAATTGCGTGCAAAACTTCGTAAATGAAAATTATTGTAAAAGGAACATTTGGCCGCGATATAGACAAAACTCGCAGCATGGAATTGCGCCTTGCCCTTGACAATAAAATTACACAAATAGAAAAAGTAAAGGTCCTTTCACAAGTTACAGGAGTAAAATTGCTTGAAGGTTATTCGCATCATTACAGAATAGTTGTAAAATCTAAAAATCATTCTTATCGCATCGGAGCCATTGTTCGCAATGAAACAATTTGGCTGGTTAGATTTCTCCCAAGACGGATTATTTATAAATCTTTCCCATAATTACATTTCACGCAAAGTCCGCAAAGGTTTACGCAAAGTTCCCAAAGGAAAATGTAGAAAGTTCATTTTATAGAAAACTGATACGCTTTCCCCACATGGGGAAAGGACGGAACGAGGCAACAAAAAAGGCATCCCATTGCTGAGATGCCTTTGTATTTAATTGTTCCTTCAAAGTCCGCCTGAGGCGGATTTGGGGCTAAACTTATCTTGCAGTTTCTACTTCTGCAAGCTCGTTTTCTTTCTTGGAATCCATGAGGCGTTGATATTCCTCCATAGAACCCACGATGAGCTTTTCGTATTCACGCAATCCTGTTCCTGCAGGAATCAAGTGGCCCACAATAACGTTTTCTTTCAAGCCTTGCAGGTAATCCACTTTACCGCTGATAGCAGCCTCGTTGAGTACCCTTACTGTTTCCTGGAAGGAAGCAGCCGAGATGAAAGATTCTGTTTGCAATGATGCCCTGGTGATACCTTGCAATACCGGGTTAGATGTAGCCGGAACCGCATCACGGAACTGGATCTGAGTCTTGTCTTCGCGTTTCAGGCGCATATTCTCATCTCTCAGTTTACGTGCGCTTTCTATCTGGTGGATCTTGTAGATGGCTGAATCTCCCGCATCGGTAATTACTTTCTTACCATACAGTTCATCATTGTTTGCCATAAATTCACTCTTAGGTATAAGTTGTCTTTCGAGGAATACGGAATCTCCCGGATCTTCAATTTCAACTTTACGCATCATTTGGCGAACGATAGTTTCAAAGTGCTTGTCGTTGATCTTCACACCTTGCAGACGGTACACTTCCTGTACTTCATTTACAAGATATTCCTGAACTGCTGTTGGGCCTTTGATAGCTAATATATCGGCAGGAGTAATAGCTCCGTCGGAGAGCGCTTCACCTGTTTTTACAAAGTCATTTTCCTGAACGAGGATGTGCTTGGAAAGCGGAACCAAATAGGTTTTCTTAGCGCCACCTTTCGATTCAACCATAACCTCACGGTTACCTCTCTTCACTTTGCCAAATGTTACCACACCGTCAATTTCAGATACAACAGCAGGGTTGGATGGGTTACGTGCTTCAAACAATTCTGTTACACGTGGCAATCCACCTGTGATGTCACCTGATTTACCGGAGATACGTGGTATTTTAACCAATATCTGTCCTGTTTCAATACTGTCGCCATCAGAGATGATAACGTGTGAACCAACCGGGATGTTATAGGATTTAAGGGTTTCCTTTTTGCTAACAATCTTGATGATAGGATTCTTGGTCTTATCTTTTGTTTCGATAATAACCTTTTCTTTAAATCCTGTTTGTTCATCTGATTCTTCTCGGAAAGTAACACCTTCTTCAATGAATTCAAATTCAGCTTTACCGGAGAATTCGGAAATAATAACCGCATTGTACGGATCCCAATCGCAAAGCAATTGTCCGGCTTTGGCTTCTTCGCCATGCTTGGTATACAAGAACGAACCATAAGGCACATTCGCGGTAGTAAGCACAAGGCCTGTATTCTTATCTAAAATCTTCAATTCAGCGGAACGCGAAATAACAACATCTTTGTTGCCTTCAGGGCCTTTGTTCACAACGGTCCTTACTTCTTCCATTTCAACTATACCATCATATTTAGCTTCAATTTTAGAAGAAGCCATAATGTTGGCAGCTGTTCCACCTACGTGGAATGTACGAAGTGTAAGTTGTGTACCTGGCTCACCGATAGACTGTGCTGCAATAACACCAACTGTTTCGCCTTTTTGAATCATACGGCCTGTTGAAAGGTTACGTCCGTAACACTTGGAACATACGCCTGTGCGCATTTCGCAGGTTAATACGGAACGGATCTCAACGTTTTCAATCGGTGAATTTTTTACTTTGTCTGCATGGTATTCGGTGATCTCTTCGCCTGCACCAACAATCAATTCGCCGGTAGCTGGGTTATGAATATCATGTAAACTTACACGTCCTAAGATCTTATCATAAAGTGTTTCCACTACTTCATCATTCTTACGGAGAGTAGCTGCAGTAAGCCCGCGGAGGGTTCCGCAATCTACACCGGTAATAATAACGTCTTGAGATACGTCAACCAAACGACGGGTAAGGTAACCTGCGTCAGCCGTTTTCAAAGCTGTATCGGCAAGTCCTTTACGCGCACCGTGTGTTGAAATAAAATACTCAAGAATGGAAAGACCTTCTTTAAAGTTCGATATAACCGGGTTTTCCACAATTTCCTGCATGGTAGCGCCTGATTTCTGAGGCTTAGCCATCAAACCACGCATACCGGACAACTGGCGGATCTGCTCTTTAGAACCACGCGCTCCGGAATCCAACATCATATAGATTGCATTGAACCCTTGACGGTCGCTGCTGAGTTGGTCCATAACGTGCTTGGTAATTTTCGAGTTGGTATGTGTCCAAATGTCGATTACCTGATTGTAACGCTCGTTGTTGGTAATGAATCCCTGGCTATAGTTGTCGCGAACCTCATCGATCTGAGCGTTTGCGTCAGCAATCATCTTTTCTTTTTCCTTCGGAATCACTACGTCATTCAAGTTGAATGATAATCCGCCCTTGAATGCATAATAGTAACCCAAATCCTTGATATCATCCAGGAACTTGGCTGTTTTTGCCATACCGGCAACTTTCAGCACATCGGATATAATATCACGAAGGTTTTTCTTGGTTAATAATTCATTGATATAGCCCATTTCCTTAGGCACAACCTGGTTGAACAGGATACGTCCGAGGGTGGTTTCAATCAGTCTGTCTTTAATAATATCTTTTTCTTTTACCGAAGCTTTTACACGAACGATAGCGTGCAATTCAATTCTCTTTTCGTTGAAGGCGATAATTGCTTCTTCAGCCGAATAGAATGTTAAACCGCTGCCTTTTACTACTTCTTCTTTCGTGCTCTTCTTAGCCTTGGTCATATAGTAAAGTCCCAATACCATGTCCTGAGAAGGAACGGTGATAGGCGCCCCGTTAGCCGGATTCAATACATTATGAGAAGCTAACATCAGCAATTGGGCTTCCAATACGGCTGCATTACCCAATGGAAGATGGACTGCCATCTGGTCACCGTCAAAGTCAGCGTTGAATGCTGTACATGTGAGCGGGTGCAACTGGATAGCCTTACCTTCAATAAGCTTAGGTTGGAATGCCTGGATGGATAACCTGTGCAGGGTAGGAGCACGGTTCAACATAACAGGGTGTCCCTTAATTACGTTTTCTAATATATCCCATACCGCCGCAACCTTCTTATCTACCAGTTTACGGGCAGATTTTACAGTTTTAACAATACCCCTTTCTATAATTTTACATACTACGAATGGCTTGAACAACTCTAATGCAACATCTTTTGGAAGACCGCATTCGTGGAGTTTTAATTCCGGGCCAACGACAATTACCGAACGTGCGGAATAGTCAACACGTTTACCGAGCAAGTTCTGACGGAAACGTCCTTGTTTACCTTTCAAGCTATCAGCCAAAGATTTCAAAGCACGGTTCGATTCAGTTTTTGTTGCGGTAGATTTACGTGAGTTATCTAACAATGCATCAACCGACTCCTGCAGCATACGTTTTTCATTACGTAAGATAATTTCAGGAGCTTTAATTTCCATAAGCCTTTTCAAACGGTTATTACGGATAATAACGCGGCGGTAAAGGTCATTCAAATCGGAAGTTGCAAAACGGCCACCATCCAGCAATACAAGAGGACGTAATTCCGGCGGAATAACAGGCACCACTTTCAATACCATCCATTCAGGGCGGTTTTCTACGTGGGTGTTAGCTCTGCGGAATGATTCAACAACCTGAAGTCTCTTCAAGGCTTCGTTCTTACGTTGTTGGGCAGTTTCAGTATTTGCTTTGTGGCGAAGTTCATAAGCGAGCGCTTCCAGGTCGATCCTCTTGAGGAGGTCGTTCAGCGCATCGCCGCCCATCTTGGCAATAAATTTATTCGGATCATTATCATCCAAATGCTGGTTTTCTTTTGGTAAAGATTCCAGTATTTTGATATATTCGTCTTCGGTTAAAAAGTCCAGTGTTTTAAGGTTCTCCGATGCTTTGATACCCGGCTGAACAACGATGTATTTTTCATAATACACCACCATTTCCAGCTTCTTGGTAGAAAGCCCGAGAAGGTAACCTATTTTACTTGGCAATGAACGAACATACCAGATGTGTGCTACAGGAACCACGAGGGAAATATGCCCCATACGTTCGCGGCGCACTTTCTTTTCAGTAACTTCAACACCGCAACGATCGCAGATGATACCCTTATAACGGATACGCTTGTATTTTCCGCAATGACATTCCCAATCCTTGGTAGGACCGAAAATACGTTCGCAGAAAAGTCCGTCGCGTTCCGGTTTGTAAGTCCGGTAGTTGATGGTTTCAGGCTTTAGCACCTCACCATGTGAACGGCTCAGTATCTTCTCGGGAGAAGCCAGACTGATCGTTACTTTGGTAAAATTACTTCTTTGCTTTTGTTCTTTAGAAGAAGCCATAGTTGTTTTTTTAGTTTATAAAGTTTGTAAAGTTCATAAAGTTGAAAGTCTGTTTGTGCTATAAAGTAAGGGACATTGCCTTTACTTTATAAACTTTCTACTTTATGAACTTTTTACTCATTTTTAGTCCATTTTTATTTCAAGTCCCAGGCCATGCAACTCATGCAGCAACACGTTGAAGGATTCAGGAATACCCGGAATTGGCGGGTTTTCACCTTTCACAATTGCTTCATAGCTCTTAGCTCTTCCTATCACGTCATCCGCTTTAATGGTAAGCATTTCCTGAAGAATGTGCGATGCACCGAATGCTTCGAGCGCCCACACCTCCATTTCACCGAACCTTTGTCCGCCGAACTGTGCTTTACCACCGAGAGGTTGTTGTGTAATAAGTGAATAAGGACCGATAGAACGTGCGTGCATTTTATCGTCAACCATATGTGCAAGTTTAATCACATAGATTATACCTACAGTTGCCGGTTGGTCAAATTTGTCGCCTGTTCCGCCATCAAAAAGGTAGGTTGAACCCATAGATGGGATACCGGCCTTTTCAGTCCATTCGCTGATCTGTGCAAGGGTAGCTCCGTCGAAAATAGGGGTTGAAAATTTAACACCTAATCTTTCTCCTGCCCATCCTAATACAGTTTCATAGATCTGGCCAAGGTTCATACGGGAAGGCACACCAAGTGGATTCAATACCACGTCAACCGGTGTTCCGTCTTCCAGGAATGGCATATCTTCTTCACGAACAATACGTGCTACCACGCCCTTGTTACCGTGACGACCCGCCATTTTATCACCTACTCTCAACTTACGTTTCTGAGCCAAATAAACTTTTGCTATCTGGTTTACACCTGTTGGCAGCTCGTCACCCACTGTTATAGCAAACTTCTTACGCTTGCTGATACCCAACAACTCGTTATAAGCAAGGGTATAGTTGTGAATGATCTGCTCAATGATAAGGTTCTTATCCTTGTCATGTGTCCACCTGCGCGGGTTCACTTCCAGGAAATTCACCTTTTCCAATATCTTCTGGGTATACTTAACTCCTTTGGCAATAATCTCTTCCTTCAGGTTATTTACAACACCATTCGATACTTTACCATTCAGGATAACGAACAATTTATCTACCACCTTATTGTGGAGAGCCAATCCGGCTATTTCATGTTCTTTATCAATTTTATCTACCAATACCTTTTCTTCGGTTTTGGTCTTTTTGTCTTTTAAGTATTTCGAGAATAACTTACGGTCGATAAGCATACCTTCAACACCTGATGGAACACGCAGTGATGCGTCTTTCACGTCTCCTGCCTTGTCGCCGAAGATAGCACGTAAAAGTTTTTCTTCCGGTGAAGGGTCACTTTCTCCCTTTGGAGTGATCTTTCCGATAAGTATATCACCTTCTCTCACTTCAACGCCTACACGGATTATACCCATTTCGTCGAGGTTCTTGGTAGCTTCCTCGCTTACGTTAGGGATATCCGGTGTAAGTTCTTCCGGTCCGCGACGGGTGTCACGTACCTCAAGAGCATATTCATCAATGTGGATAGAAGTAAATAGATCTTCACGAACTACACGTTCCGAGATAACGATAGCATCCTCAAAATTATATCCTTTCCATGGCATGAATGCCACTTTCAGGTTTCTTCCGAGCGCTAATTCGCCTTCTTTAGTTGCATAACCTTCGCAAAGTATTTGGTCTTTTACCACCTTGTCGCCTTTACGTACAGTAGGGCGCAGGGTAATAGAGGTACTTTGGTTGGTTTTGCGGAACTTGGTAAGTTTGTATGATTTTACGTCATCTTCAAAACTCATCAGTTTCTCGTCTTCGGTACGGATATAACGAATCACTATTTCATTAGCATCTACACGTTCCACGGTACCTGGCCCTTCCGCATTAACTAGTACGCGGGAGAATTTGGCAATGTGTTCTTCCAATCCTGTTCCAACAATAGGAGCTTCGGGACGCATAAGCGGAACCGCCTGGCGTTGCATGTTCGATCCCATAAGCGCACGGTTAGCATCATCATGCTCCAAAAATGGAATCAATGATGCGGCTATAGATGCGATTTGATTAGCAGCTACGTCTAGCAAGTTAATTTGCTTAGGATCGGTAATTGGGAAATCTCCTTTGAGACGTACCTTTACTTTGGATTCTTCAAAATTTCCTTGTTCAGATATTGCTGTATTTGCCGGAGCAATAATTTTATCATCTTCTTCTTCTGCGGTAAGATAGGTTGGCTCTACACTCGGGTCTATTTTACCATTCGTAACTATGTGATACGGGGTTTCAATAAATCCAAGCGGATTGATCTTAGCGAATACGCAAAGCGAGGATATCAAACCGATGTTCGGACCTTCAGGTGTTTCAATTGGGCACATTCTACCATAGTGTGTATAGTGAACGTCACGCACCTCGAAACCTGCTCTTTCCCTTGACAAACCGCCCGGACCTATTGCCGACAGCCTGCGTTTATGGGTAATTTCAGACAATGGGTTTGTCTGATCCATAAACTGGGATAATTGATTGGTACCGAAGAATGAATTAATAACCGATGTTAATGACTTAGCATTGATAAGGTCAAGAGGTGTAAATACCTCGTTATCCCTCACGTTCATACGTTCGCGGATGGTTCTGCTCATACGGGCCAAACCAACACTGAACTGAGCATACAATTGCTCGCCTACTGTCCTAACACGTCTGTTGCTCAAGTGATCGATATCGTCCACATCAGCATTCGAGTTGATAAGTGCAATAAGGTATTTTACAATAGCTATGATATCTCCACGTGTCAGAACCCTTACGGTTTCCGGGGTGGTGAGATTCAGTTTCTTATTGATACGGAAACGGCCTACTTCACCTAAATCATACCTCTTATCAGAGAAGAACAACTTGTCGATGATACCGCGTGCGGTTTCTTCATCTGGTGGTTCAGTGCTACGTAATAAGTGATAGATAAAGTGAACAGCTTCTTTGGTAGAGTTGGTAGTATCCTTTTGTAAAGTAGAGTAAATAATTGCATAGTCAGCAGACTTTTTGTCTTCTTTATGCAGAATTATATACTCCGCTTTTGCGTTCAGAATACGGTCAATATGGCCTTCTTCCAGGATAGTTTCACGTTCCAGAACGATTTCATTACGTTCGATAGAAACAACTTCACCGGTAGATTCATCCACAAAGTCTTCCACCCAGGTGCGGAGCACCCTTGCAGCCAACTTACGGCCAATAGCTTTTTCGAGCGATGCTTTTGAAACCTTGATCTCATCGGCAAGTCCGAAGAGTTCTAATATTTGCTTGTCTGTTTCAAAGCCAATAGCTCTGAACAAGGTAGTAACAGGTAATTTCTTTTTACGGTCGATGTAAGCATACAGTACATTATTAATGTCTGTAGCAAACTCCATCCATGCTCCCTTGAAAGGGATGATCCGTGCGGAATAAAGCTTGGTTCCGTTAGGGTGACGGCTTTGTCCGAAGAATACGCCCGGAGAACGGTGAAGTTGGGATACAACTACACGTTCAGCTCCGTTGATGATAAACGTACCACGAGGGGTCATATATGGAATGGTACCGAGGTACACATCCTGAATAATGGTTTCAAAGTCAACGTGGTTGGGGTCATTACAATGCAGTTTCATCTTAGATTTAAGAGGAACACTGTAAGTTAAGCCCCTTTCAATACACTCATCCATAGTGTATCTTGGCGGATCTACGAAATAATCTAAAAAGTTTAATTCGAAAACGCTGCGGGCATCGCTGATAGGAAAATTTTCCATGAAAGCCTTGTAAAGCCCTTCGGTTTTACGGTTTTCAGGGGTGGTTTCCAACTGGAAAAAATCCTGAAAGGATTTAACTTGTATATCTAAAAAATCAGGATAATCAGTTTGGAACCGTGTAGAAGAAAAATTAATGCGCTTGTTTTTCTTTGTTATAGCAGACATAGTGCAGAGATATTAAGATTTAAAGTACGCCCGCAGGGTATAAGCCCCTGAGGGAGTATCTTTTAACAATGACTAAAAAGAACGATGAGAGGCAAAAACGGAGAATGTTGCCCGGTTATGAGCAACTTTCTCCTATTGGAATAGCGCTGTATAGAAATCTGTTTACTTAACTTCAACTTCAGCTCCTGCTTCTACTAATTTTGCTTTAATTGATTCGGCTTCTTCTTTGGAAACACCTTCCTTAACAGGTTTTGGTGCGCCATCTACTAAGTCTTTAGATTCTTTCAATCCGAGTGCGGTAATTTCTTTTACCACTTTCACAACCTGGAGTTTTGCTTGTCCTCCGCTCTTAAGTATCACATCGAAGGTGGTTTTTGCAGGAGCTGCAGCAGCTGCTGCGCCTCCACCTGCTGCTACTGCTACTGCAGCTGCGGCCGGTTCAATACCGTATTCATCTTTTAATATTTTTGCTAAGTCGTTGACTTCCTTTACGGTAAGGCCAACCAATTGTTCTGCGAATGCTTTTAAATCTGCCATTGGGTTGTTATTTTTTGGGTTATAGTAATTCTAAAAGGGGCGCAAAGATAAGACTATTTTGGATTCGATAGTATATTTTGCAAATATTTTTCAAAATTATTTTTTCTAAGGGATAATTCACCCTTACCCTAAGTTTGGGTTGAAGGAGCAAAGATATACAAATTTTGGAATATCTCTCATAAAGACGCAAAGTTGTTAGGATTTACCTTAAACGAGGCTCAATTAGCGCCACCTTCTTTGCCCCCATTCCTCACTTTCCCCAAGAGGGAAAGCGTCTCTTTTACCTATGTGTCCACGTCATTGCGAGGAACGAAGCAATCTCTGTCTACATTCTATTTCTGAATCACCACCTTCCCTTTTTGCCCGCCATAGCTTTAGCGGCGGCGGGTCTACTTTTGAATAACAAATTTGCCGCTACCCACCAAGCCACCGTTTTCAGTAATAACCCGATAAAGGTAAATGCCGTTGGGTTGTCCTGAAAGGTCAATTTCTTCACTTTCCCCTTTTACCTTTTCACTTTCTACTCTCTCCCCCAGCACATTATAAACCTCCATATTGCAACTTGTCCGACCACTGGCGGATTTTTCTGAAACATTTGATAATGATAGGGTAAATTGGCCGGTGGAGGGGTTGGGGAAGAGGTTGATTGCAGGTTCTTTTTTAGAAAGTTGTAGGGTTGAGTTTTCAGTATTGAAGCATGTTTGCCAGCGGGCGACGAAAGGAACTTCTACGAAAGAGTTCTTACTAAGTGTATCAGCTCCAAAAATACAAGGGTAAGCTAAATCGCCACCAAAGTAAACATACCTACCTGTATAATCTGATGCAACACAATTGTTATCATCGCCTCCACTCGGCACCAAACAACCACATTGTAGATTTCCATTTTTATCACATTGAATAAAAACTGAGGCATCGTACATATGTGTCAATCTTAAAGTATCACTATTATACATAATTGAAATGTGATTTGTATCCACAGGTCCGCATGCTCCACAAAAATAAACATGACCATCAGTATCAACGGATACAGAAAAACCACCTAGTCTACAACTATCTTTTGAGGTTATCGCATTTGCCCATCTTACATTACCGGCTGAGTCATAAGAACCTACATACATGTTTGTAATATAAAGATTGTATTCTGAGGGCAAAGTATACGAGCCAAATGTAATCGTGCTGTCATAATATCCTGTTATAAATGCGTTACCATCGATGTCTGAAGCTACTGCGCACCAACCATTTCCGGGCAAATATGCTGCTTTGAAACCATTTGTCTTAGATTGTCGAGCCCATTGAATCTTTCCGGATGAATCGCATTTTATGACAAAAATACTTGAAGTATTACTAGCACAAACTAAAGTGTCTTTCCCATAAACTAGAGTACTTGGACCATTAAAATGCCCTGTAACGTAAACAGAATTCGAATGTTTCTTCCCACGTGTTGCAGCGATTTGATAATAAATTGGGCCAACAGGTAAACTATCTGCCCAAAGTAAATTTCCTGAAGGGTCGTAACGATTCAAGAATCTATATGCTAATAAATAAGGATAACCCTTTCCATCAATTGACACAGATACATATAGTGCAGATGTAGTTAACCTTTTAGCCCATCTCACATTTCCGTTCATATCATACTTGACCAGGAAAGTACCCCGTCCTGTCAGTGTTGTAGTATCAAACGTAATAGAATTTCCAATTATTCCGCATACGTAAACATTACCGGAATCATCTGACGCCATAGAGACTGAATATGAGACTCCCGAATTATTTATGGATTGTTTGGCCCATAAAACATTTCCAACTGAATCATACTTAACAACAAAAACATCCGCAGTTTTCGAAGTTAGTGTTATTGTATCAAATTTTAACGTATCGCTTACATCACCTGTTAAGAAAGAGTTCCCATTATTATCAACGGAAACCGCAACACCTTCAACAGACTGCTTTGTTATTCCTTGCCTCCCCCACCTCCAACTCTGCCCAAAAGAATGAGCTATAGTTAAACACGAAACCACCAATAATGTAATTCCCTTTTTAATCATTTTTCAGGGTGTAGTAAAACCTGCTAAAACAAATATAAGGTTTTTTAAATTGGTTTATTGGAGGGAGGCGGGGGAAAGGCAATAAATAAAAAGTTCGTATCTTTACACTAACAAATCAGAGCATCATGTCAAAGGCAGTTAAAATATATAAGCCCACAGAAGACGAGATTCTTAAAAACGTGGTGAATTCGTTTGAAATAGAAAATATCCATATTTCCTACGCCAAAGCGAAAACCATATTTGTTAAAGCCCTGGCAAAGTTTAAAAAAGGGAAAAGATAATTTTTTCCATTTTAGAATAATCTCCTGCCGCTGAACTTTTTACGGCTGTCACATATTCATTAAATTTTTCCTTGCTGAAATTTTCAAAGGAGGGTAAATTATGTCCTGCCTTTACTGCCATCAACGCGGCAAGAAGCCTTGCTGTCCTGCCGTTCCCCTCCCTGAATGGGTGTATAAACAAGAATTCACCATGAATTTTCGCAATATCTTTTATCAGTTGCTCTTTTGACTCATATTCATCCGGCAATTTTTGCAACATAGTTTCGTCAAACTCCTTTAATGATTGGTCCAAAAACTTTGCCGGAGGAAACATAAACCCACCCTTTGAAATATTGACTGTACGCGGTTTACCCGCAAATTCATATAAATGCCCCAAAGCCAAATGATGCATTTTCAAAATATATTCTAATGTAAAGTGGGTATTGGCGTTTAGTTCGTCAAACAATACCTTATAAGCAAAGAGAAAACCTTCCAATTCTGCCTGCTGGATTTCCCTAGCTGTTTTTAACCCGAGCAAATTGGGTAAGATTTTACCCTCTTTTTCACTTTCCGGAACATTGTATTTATTCTTTGCCATTATGCAAAAATAGATAAAACAAAAATCCCTGCAATTGCGAGGATTTTGTTTTTTAGAAAATTTTGGGAATAATTGCCTGCCGGCCCGATTTATGCAGTAGGCTTTTCTTCTCTTTCCGACAATGTTTTCACTATGCCGCTAAGTTTTTGGCCTCCTGATTGGAGAGCGCCAATAACGTTCTTGGCAGGTGACTGGAGAAGTGCGATAATATCGGCAATAAGTTCGTTCTTGGTTTTGAGTGCGCTGAGTGCATCCAGGCTTTCATCTCCCAGGTAAACGCTTTCTTCAATAAAAGCACCTTTTAATAATGGAAGCTTGTAGTCTGCTGTACGGAATTGCTTGATAACTCTTGCTGGATCGCTTGGTTGGCTACCATATAGTATTGCGGTATTGCCCACCAATGTGGTATGGAGTTCAGCAAATGCAGCTGCATTGTCAGCTTTTTCCATAGCCTTTTGGAGCAATGTATTTTTCACTACCTCCATGTTTACATTCTTTTCAAAACAAATCCTGCGGAATTGATTGATCTTAATGCCGGTGATAGTGGAAGTATCGGCCAGGTAAAAATTCTTATTTTCGTTTAGAAGAGCTGTTAACTCATCTACCTTTTTATTTTTTTCCTGCTTGTTCATAATTCCTAATTTTTAATTCCTAATTATTTCTAGTATCCGTACGATTTAGTTTCAATTTGTATGCTAGGGCTCATGGTGGAAGACATGAAGATGCTGTGGATATAAGCTCCTTTTGCAGCAGCAGGTTTTGCCTTTACTATGGTTTGCATAAATTCATTTACGTTGTCAGCTATCTGAGTGGTATCAAAAGATATTTTACCAACCGAAACATGAACAATACCATCTTTATCAGCTTTGTATTCAATCTTTCCGGCTTTAGCTTCTTTCACTGCTTTACCAACTTCCTGTGTAACAGTTCCGATTTTTGGGTTTGGCATTAATCCGCGTGGGCCAAGGATCTTACCTAGGGCTCCAACTTTTCCCATTACCGATGGAGTAGCAATAACTACATCCACATCTGTCCAACCGGCTTTAATTTTGCCGATATAGTCGTCCAGGCCAACAAAGTCAGCTCCGTTTGCTGTTGCTTCCGCCTCTTTATCAGGGGTGCAAAGCACAAGAACACGCAATGTTTTTCCGGTTCCATGCGGAAGGCTAACGGTACCTCTAACCATTTGGTTAGCTTGTTTCACGTCAATACCTAAACGTACACTCATTTCAACGGAACCGTCGAACTTGGTGCTGGAAATTTCTTTTAATATTTTAGCCGCATCCACAATTTGATATGCTTTGGTAGCATCATATTTTGATAGTGCAACTTTTCTTTTTTTAGTGAGCTTTGCCATTTTGTTTTAATTACGAATTACGAATTAAAAATTACGAATCCCTTGAATTTAATTTTTAATTTACTACTTCAATGCCCATGCTTCTAGCTGTTCCGGCTACCATATTGATAGCTGACTCAATTTTAAAGCAATTTAAATCGGACATTTTATCTTCTGCAATTTTTTTCATTTGCTCCTGGGTGATCTTGCCAACCTTTTTCTTGTTCGATTCAGCTGAACCTGATTCCAGTTTAAGCGCTTCCTTAATTTGAGCAGCTACCGGAGTCTTTTTAATTACAAATTCAAAAGACTTATCAGAATAAACCGTGATAATAACCGGTAATATTTTTCCGGCCTGATCTTGTGTGCGTGCATTGAACTGTTTGCAAAAGTCCATGATATTAACACCTTTTGCACCTAATGCAGGACCGATTGGCGGAGCTGGGTTTGCCGCTCCTCCTTTAATCTGTAATTTTACTAGTCCTGATACTTCTTTAGCCATGATTTCTTATTATTAAAATTAGCTTTCTTTTTTAACTTGCATATAGCTTAATTCGAGCGGCGTTTTCCGTCCGAAGATCTTTACACTTACCTTCAGGCGTTTCTTTTCATCATTCACCTCTTCTATAGTACCTACAAAACTGTTGAATGGCCCATCGATAATCTTGATAGACTCTCCTACCATAAAGCGGATATTCATTCCGGCTTCTGTTTCCGACAGTTCATCAACCTTACCTAAAATCCTGTTCGCTTCAGCCTGACGGAGCGGAACCGGATCGTCGCCTCTTTTCGCGCCGAGGAAACCAATTACATTTGGAATACTTTTAAGCACGTGTGGCAACTCACCTACCAAAGCCGCTTCAATAAGCACATATCCCGGAAAGTAACTTCTTTCTTTATTTATCTTCTTTCCATTCTTAATCTGAATGTATTTTTCCATAGGTATAAGTACCTGTGAAATATATGATTTCAGGTTAAGACGGCTTACTTCCAGTTCTATCTGTTGTTTTACCTTTTTCTCTTTTCCGCTTATGGCCCTAAGTACATACCACTTCTTTACCAATGCGGAGTCGCCGCCGGTAACAGGAGTTTCTGTTATATTTGGTTCGATATTCATTGGGCTGCAGGTTATTTATGAAACAAGGAGTAAAATAGAGTCATAATCTTGCTGGAAGAAAAATCCATTGTGAATATCACCAGCGAAACAATAACTACGGCAATCAGCACTACAATGGCGCTGCTTTGAAGTTCGGCAGCCGAGGGCCAGCTAACCTTGTTCATTAACTCGTCAGTTACTTCATCTATGTATGTCCTTAGTTTACTCATGTTGTTTGTTGCACGGGTGGAGAGACTCGAACTCCCAGCCAACGGTTTTGGAGACCGCTACTCTACCAATTGA
>DATHNK010000497.1:0-4316 GCA_035486075.1 Bacteroidia bacterium | reverse complement strand
ACTGACAATGACGGAGGCTGGGTTAGCGTAATTGCAATGGTAGATGTACATCCGTTCATATCATGTACACTTACTGTATATGAACCGGCGGTTAAACCACTGGCTGTTGCAGAACTTCCGCCAGACGGAGCCCAGGAATAGGTATAAGGACTAACTCCACCGTAAACAGTCACTGTAGCCGAACCACTATTAGCTGCGCTGCAGGTAGGATTTGTGCCACTAATTTGAACAGGCAATGGAGTAAGATTATCCCATAACGACCAGGAACGGTAAAAATCCGCAGGAGGCACAGCCCCTGTTTGAACGGTGCCTACATTATTAGAGATTGCATCTGTACAGCCTTCACCAAACCAATCGCTCCAGGTATTGGAGTTGGAGTTGAAACGTTGCGCCATAAGGCGGCTTTCTACCAATGTATTTGGAGAGCCTACTTCTGTATTAGGTGTTCCACTTATATAAGGAAAGGTAATGTTAGCTAAAGATGGTTTGGTGGAATAGCCCGAATCAGCATCAATGATATAAAACCTGTCAACCACATTGTAAGAGTTATCCGCATTTGAAGGGCTTCCCGGTAATATGAAAGGGGTCATGTTTGTAACATCCGAAGGCTTGTCAGCAGAATTCAAAGTAGGGGTATGGTATGTAGAGAATTTTATTTCGCCATTTCCGGCACCCGGTGCGTTAATATTTACAGTAACAGGTAAGTATTTCAATGTTGAATCGCCAAATGGAACCACATAGCTTCCGGTAGAAGTGCCAATGCCCCATACCAGCATACTGAATTCGCTTTCCGGAATGATATATCCGTTCCCCTGAACTATAGCGTTAGGATTGCTATTATTGAGCACAATGTAGGCTCCGTTATTAACCATATACCCGTTCTCGAAATTGATCTGGGCCTGGCCAAACATAGTGCTGACGGGCAATACAAGAAGAAGAAGGATGTATAGTAAGGGTCTTTTCATTTAATAATTTCTATACCCGTTATTCACAGGCATATATTTTCAGGTCAATTTTAAGCTACAAATGTAATCGAAAATCGGGAATAAAAACCTTGCTGTGGAAAATATCCGGCACTGAATTCAACATATCATTATATACCACTACTAATCAATGCTTTAAAATACTTGATGTATCGGAGAAAACTTTGATTTAAATAGCCCGGGAGATAAGTTGTGGATCGTTACCGATACATTAACCCTTTTTAGGTGATGAAAGATTAGCTATCTGAAAGAAAATTAGAGGATGCGCATTGTACTAATTTTCTATCTTTGCCGCCCTTTGGGGGATTAGCTCAGCTGGCTAGAGCGCTTGCATGGCATGCAAGAGGTCATCGGTTCGACTCCGATATTCTCCACAGTCTTTATTGGCAGTTACGCTAAAATGTTCGACATTTGTGGATATGTTACGTAAAATTCTGTCATTCCAATTTTTATTAATTACCGTTATTTCCTTTGCTCAGAAAGACTTTGCGCGCAAGGTAGTGGATACCCTTGCATCACCTTATATGGGTGGCAGGGGATATGTGGATAAAGGCAACGAACGTGCCGCAACATATTTGAATGACCAGTTCAAAAACCTTGGATTGTTAAAGTTCGGGGATTCCTACGAACAGAAGTTTGAATATCCTGTTAACACCTATCCCGATTCATATATAGTAAGTGTGAACGGAAATATGGCAGAACCCGGCGCTGATTATATCATCCTCCCTTCTACTCCAACTATGCGGGGAAATTATAATGTGATAAAATTTGACCGATCCATTTTGAAAGACAGTAACCGCCTGAAAGAATTCTTTACACACGATTATAGGAATGCCTTTATACTTATAGACGATTCCGGAGCAACAGACAAAAAGGAAAAAGAGATATGGGAAAGCTTAAGGACAAACCCTTTCAAAGCAAGAGGGCTCATAATACTTTGCGATAAACTTACGGAGGAAACATCTCAAACAGTTGGTAACTTCGCCCTGCTGAATGCATTGCGCAGCAGCCCTTTCAGGTATGCCACCGATATAACTATCGACATCAGGAACAAACTCATTAAAAGCTTTCCCACGCAAAACCTTATCGGGTATATTAAAGGCAATGTGCAACCCGATTCATTTATTGTATTTACCGCCCATTACGACCATTTAGGTAAAATGGGGAGTATCTGGTTTCCGGGCGCCAATGACAATGCAAGTGGTATTGCCATGCTTCTCAGCCTTGCCAAATATTACTCACAGCACAAGGACAGCCTGCGTTATTCTATTGCATTTATGGCATTCAGCGGCGAGGAGATCGCCCTGCTTGGCTCGAAATATTATACCGAACATCCCTTGTTTCCGCTGAGCAACATCCGCTTCCTTATTAATATGGACATTATGGGAACAGGTGATGAAGGCATCACAGTAGTGAACGGCACCATTTATAAACCGGCCTACAACGATTTAGTTAAAATAAATGATTCTGAACATTTGCTAAAACTTATCAAGCTCCGCGGTGAGACATCCAACAGCGACCACTACTTTTTTTATAAAGCAAAAGTACCTTCTATTTTTATTTATACTATGGGAGGCATAAAAGCCTATCACGATATTTATGACAGACGTGAAACATTGCCTTTAACCAATTTCAACGAGGTTTTCAAGCTGTTGATTGAGTTTACCGGGGACATAAATCGCAACTCTTTTGAATTAGGGATTAAAAATTAGGATTTATAACTATCCTTTTTCCAATTGAGTTAATTTAATATAACATCTATTGTCTTCCGCTCCATAGGAGCGCCCTGTTTGTAGCAAAGAATGCTAAAGGGAATACTGAACTCCGTCGGAGTGACCTGTAATAAACAGGCCGCACCCATGGGGCTCTAAAGATATTGCCGGTATTTGTTTCTACAAACAGGTAGCCCCAACAGGGCAAAATTTAATGTTTACCTATTTCCCAGTCCGGCTCGGACCTATAATTATTTTGTTATCTTTCCATGAAGTCATTGACTTTGTCAAAATGTACTATTTCATACCCTATTTTTGCACCAGGAAAAATACGTTAGTTTTAAACTTCAATCCAATGGTTCCTATCCGGAAAAATGAAAGCATGAGTTATGAACACTGCCCGCACTGTAAATCACTGTATTTTACAGTCGATTATTTTATAAATAACTCATAATCAGAATACTTAAAAATACGTATTCGCTGTAAATTACTGTATTTTTACTGTTTTTTGGAGCAAAGCCACTGTATTTTCCACTGTTAATTCGAGTCCATGTTCTATAGTCTCGCCAAGACTTATAGTTTATCCCTACCTTTGCCCAACTTATAACTTATCTCTCATCTCATATATCTATTCAGATGCTTTACCTCGTCCCTACCCCTATTGGCAACCTTGAAGATATTACCCTTAGGGCTATCCGTATATTAAAAGAGGTGAATCTTATACTGGCAGAGGATACCCGCAAAACATCCATTTTATTAAAGCATTATGAAATAAGCACCCCGGTAATAGCCTATCACCAACATAACGAACATTACCTTACGGCTCAATTGGCAGAACGAATTGCAAAAGGCGAAAACATAGCCATTGTTACCGATGCCGGTACCCCTGGTATATCAGATCCCGGATTTATGATGGTAAGGGAATGTGTGGCCAAAGGCATAAAAACAGAATGCTTGCCCGGCGCAACTGCTCTTATACCTGCACTTGTTAACTCCGGCCTGCCTTGCGATTCCTTTTACTTCGAGGGTTTCCTGCCTCACAAAAAAGGCCGCAACAAAATAATGGAATCACTGAAAGAGGAAGAGGTTACTATGGTATTCTATGAGTCTCCTTTCCGTTTGATAAAGACACTGGAGCTTTTTTCCGCAACCTTCGGGCCGGACAGGAAAGCAGCCGTATCAAGGGAGTTAAGTAAACTCCATGAAGAAAATGTACGTGGCACACTGGCAGAACTTATAACCCACTTTTCAACTTCCACTATTAAAGGGGAGATAGTTATTGTGGTAGCGGGAAAGGATGCATAGCCATGAGTTATAAGAGATAAGAGATGAGCCGAAAGACATGTTTTCACGTATCACTTATCTCTTATCTCTTACATCTATTTTATATATTTGCACCTCAAATCAACAAATTCTATTACTATGAATCGTAAAATATCTTTAGCAATTTTTCTCTTTTCAGCTATTTTTACTTGCACCGTAACTGCGGGCTCACTACCTGCCGATACCAACAAAATGGATGGTAATGGTAAAAAACAAGGCCTGTGGATTGAAAACCTGGGCCCTACAAAATGGTTAGGTAATTATGTTGACGGTAAAAAAGAAGGTATCTGGGTAAGCC